>NZ_JAKMAY010000004.1:21973-51453 GCF_022015835.1 Streptomyces sp. ICN903
GCCTTGGGGGCCGGCCCCGGGGCGGGGCCGGCGGGCCGGATGCCGCGCCGCCGCGAGACGCTCACGCTCCCGGAGGGGAACGAGATCACCGTACGGCGGGCGGACACCTGCGATCTGGAGGCCGCGCGCGCGATGCACCGGCGCTGCTCGGCGCGCACCCTGGCCGCGCGCTACCACGGTCCGGTCAGGGACGCCGACCGCTATCTGGACCACCTGCTCAGCCCGCGTTTCGGCCGCACCCTGGCGGCCGAGACGGCGTCGGGGAAGCTGGTGGCGCTCGGCCATCTGATGTGGGACGGCGACGAGACGGAGGTGGCCCTCCTCGTCGAGGACGTCTGGCAGCGCCGCGGCATCGGCGCCGAACTGCTGCGCCGTCTGGTGGCGATGGCCGCCGAGGCGCGGTGCGAGAGCGTCTACGCCGTGACGCAGTCGCACAACACCGGCATGGTGGCGGCCATGCGCGGCCTGGGGCTGCCGCTGGACTACCAGGTCGAGGAGGGCACCCTGGTGATCACCGCCCGGCTCGTCCCGGTTCCGGCAGCCGCCCCGACGGGACCGCGCTGACGCCCGCGGCGTCCTCCTCGGCGTTCCCGGCGCGGCGCCCGGCCCCGCCCCCGGCTTCCCGGGCGGAGCCGAGCGCCGCGTCGAGGTCGTTCCACAGGTCCTCGACGTCCTCCAGGCCGACCGACATCCGCAGCAGCTTCTCGCCGATCCCGCCGGTGCGGCGGTCGTCCTCGCAGACGATGCGGTGGCTGATGGACCCGGGGTGCTGGATGAGGGTGTCCACGCTGCCGAGGCTGACCGCCGGGGTGATCAGCCGCACTCCCGCGATCACCTCGTGCGGCTCCCCCCTGACCTCGAAGGAGACCATGGCGCCGCCCAGCCTCGGGTAGTACACCCGGGCGATCCGCGGATCGTCCGCCAGTCGCCGGGCCAGTTCCGCGGCCGTGGCCGACTGCGCCCGTACCCGCACCGGCAGCGTGGACAGGCCGCGCAGCAGCAGGTAGCCGGCGAGCGGGTGGAGCACGCCGCCGGTGGCGAAGCGCACCTTCCGCAGCTCGCGGGCCGTCTCCTCGTCGCAGGCGACGACGCCTCCGAGGACGTCGCCGTGGCCGCCCAGGTACTTGGTGGCGCTGTGCAGCACGATGCGGGCACCGTGCTCGACCGGCCGCTGCAGCACGGGGGTGGCGAAGGTGTTGTCGACCAGCAGCGGCACGGACCCGCAGGAGTGCGCCACGGCCTTCAGGTCGATTTCGGCCAGAGTGGGGTTGGCCGGTGTCTCCACCATCACCAGGCCGGTGTCGGGGCGTATGGCGTCGGCGATGCCCGCCGGGTCGGTCCAGGTCACCTCGGTGCCCAGCAGTCCGCTGCCGAGCAGGTGGTCGCTGCAGCCGTACAGCGGCCGGACCGCGACGACGTGCCGCAGCCCCTGGGCGGCGCGCACCAGGAGCACGGCGGTCAGGGCCGCCATGCCGCTGGCGAAGGCCACGCCCGCCTCGGCGCCCTCCAGCCGGGCCAGGGCCGTCTCGAAGCGGGCCACGGTGGGGTTGTCGAGCCGGGCGTAGACCGGCGGGCCCTGCAGCCGGGCGCCGGTGGCGGCGAACTCGTCCAGCCGGGCGGCCTCGGCCCGGCTGTCGTGGGAGGGGTAGGTGGTGGACAGGTCCAGGGGGGCGGCGTGCAGGCCGAGGGCGGCGAGGTCCTCGCGTCCGGCGTGCACGGCCTCGGTGGCCAGCGTTCGGGTGACGGCCGGCGGTGTCGTGTCCATGCTGTCCTGGTGGGTCATGCCGCGATGCTGAACAACTACCGGCGTGTAGCGGAATCCGGTCGTGTTATGTTCGGCGAATGTCCGATTCAGTCGTTCTCGACCCGGTTGATCTGGAGATTCTGCGCCTTCTGCAGAACGACGCCCGGACCACCTACCGCGATCTCGCCGCCGCCGTCGGCGTGGCCCCCTCGACCTGTCTGGACCGGGTGGCGCGGCTGCGTCGCGGCGGGGTGATCCTCGGCCATGCGCTACGGCTGGATCCGGCCAAACTCGGAAGGCCCCTGGAGGCCTTTCTTTCGGTACAGGTCCGGCCCCACAGAAGGGAGTTGATCGGCCCCTTCGTGGAGCGAGTACGAGCGCTGCCGGAGTCGCGGGCGCTGTTCCACCTGACCGGTCCCGACGACTACCTGGTCCATGTCGCGGTCGCCGGGACCGCCGATCTGCAGCGGCTGGTGCTGGACGAGTTCACCTCTCGCCGGGAGGTCGCCCGGGTCGAGACGCGGCTGATCTTCCAGCAGTGGACGTGCGGCCCGCTGCTGCCGTCCGAACGGCCGGGCTGACCCGCGGCGCTCCGGCGGCCTCCCCCGTGACGCGGCGGGCACCGCCGTACCAGGATGAGGCCCATGTCCGATGCCACGAACACCCCGACCGGCACCCCGACCGGCACAGCGTCCGAGACCGCACACGGCGCCGCGCCCCTGCCCCGCCGGGTCGCCGACGCCTATGTCGACGACCTGGTCGCGCTCGACCCGATCCTGGGCACCTACCTCGGTCTCCCCGGCGGCCCGAAGGAACTGCCCGACTTCTCCCCCGACGGCCAGGAGGCCCAGGCCGCCCTGGACCGCGCCACCCTGGAGCGGCTCGCCGAGGCCGAGCGGCGGCCCGGCGGGGACGGCGACGCCGAGCGGCGCTGCGCGCGACTGCTGCGCGAGCGGCTGACCGCAGGGCTCGCCGTGCACGAGGCGGGCGAGGGGCTGCGCGCCGTCAGCAACCTCCACTCCCCGGTGCACTCGGTACGCAGCGTCTTCACGCTCATGCCGACCGCCACCGACGAGGACTGGGCGGCCGTCGCCCGGCGGATGGCGGCCGTGCCGGCCGCCCTGGAGGGTTACCGCGCCTCGCTGGCCAAGGGCCTGGCCGGCGGGCTTCCGGCCGGTCCGCGCCAGGTGGACACCGTGATCGGGCAGCTCGGCCAGTGGCTGGGCGAGGGCGGCGGCGCGGACTGGTTCGCCTCCTTCGCCGCCGGCGGCCCCGGCTCCCTGCGCGCCGAGCTGGACAGAGGCGCCGCCGCGGCCGCCGGCGCGGTGGCCGGTCTGCGCGACTGGCTGCGCGACACCTACGCCCCGGCCGTCCACGGAGCCCCGGACACCGTGGGCCGCGAGCGGTACCGCCGGTGGGCGCGCTACTGGAACGGCACCGACCTGGACCTGGCGGAGGCGTACGCCTACGGCTGGGAGGAGTACCACCGCATCCACGCCGAGATGCGCTCGGAGGCCGCCAGGGTCCTGCCGGGCGCCGCGACCCCGTGGGAGGCGCTGCGCCACCTCGACACGCACGGCCGGGCGATCGAGGGCGTGGAGGAGACCCGGGTGTGGCTCCAGGAGCTGATGGACGAGGCGATCGAGAAGCTGGACGGCACGCACTTCGACCTGGCCGGGCCGGTCCGGCGCGTGGAGTCCATGATCGCCCCGCCGGGCAGCGCCGCCGCGCCGTACTACACCGAGCCGTCACTGGACTTCTCCCGGCCCGGCCGCACCTGGCTGCCGGCGATGGGGCGGACCCGCTTCCCCGTCTACGAGCTGGTCACCACCTGGTACCACGAGGGCGTTCCCGGCCACCACCTCCAGCTCGCCCAGTGGACGTACGTCGCCGACCGGCTCTCGCGCTACCAGACGTCGGTGGGGATGGTCAGCGCCAACGCCGAGGGCTGGGCGCTGTACGCGGAGCGGCTGATGGACGAGCTCGGCTTCCTGCACGACGCCGAGCTGCGGCTGGGCTATCTGGACGCGCAGATGATGCGCTCCGTGCGGGTCATCGTGGACATCGGCATGCACCTGGGGCTGGAGATCCCGGACCACTCCCCCTTCCACCCCGGCGAGCGCTGGACACCGCGGCTGGCCCAGGAGTTCTTCGGCATGCACAGCGGTCTGCCGGCCGACCACGTCGAGAGCGAGCTGGTGCGCTACCTGGGCATGCCGGGCCAGGCGATCGGCTACAAGCTGGGCGAACGCGCCTGGCTCAAGGGGCGTGCGGCCGCCCGCGCGGCGCACGGCGACGCCTTCGACGCCCGGAAGTGGCACATGGACGCGCTGTCCCTGGGCTCACTGGGCCTGGACGACCTGGTGACGGAGCTCTCCGCGCTCTGAACCACGCGCGGGTCGCGCTCCGAGCGCCGTGCGGTGCCCCGTGGGGCGCGTGGGCCACACCGCGCGCCCCACGGAGGCCGGCCTCCCTTCCGTCACCCTTTCGACACGTTGCTGGCGTACATGCCGGATTTGCGGAAACCACCGCGGCCCTCTCTCCGGGCAT
This sequence comes from Streptomyces sp. ICN903, assembly GCF_022015835.1. Taxonomy (NCBI): domain Bacteria; kingdom Bacillati; phylum Actinomycetota; class Actinomycetes; order Kitasatosporales; family Streptomycetaceae; genus Streptomyces; species Streptomyces sp. ICN903. The sequence goes on from NZ_JAKMAY010000004.1 coordinate 26,268, forward strand.
CGCCGCGGCGCTCCGGTCCGACGCCATATCAGATGATCGCCCGCAGGGCCACAACCTGGCCATTTCCCCTCCCTCGCACGCTCCCGGGCCCTACGCTGTCGTCGCACGCGACCGGCGGTCGCCCCGGTCGGCACCATCCGGCGGTTTGACCGTTTCTTCCCGCAACGACGCGCCCGCGAGGAAAGTTGATGACCGATATAACGACCGTGGCGAGTCTGTTCGGCTCGGGCCTGGCCGTGGCCCTCACGCCGGTGGCGGTACGCCAGGCCCGTCTGATCCGCGGGCTGCGGACACAGCTGTCCGAAGCCCGTTCCGGCAGCCGGGCGCGGGACGCCGAGCTGGCCCGGCTGGCCGGGGTGAGCCTGCCGGCGACCGTCCAGGCCGTCAGCGACCGGCAGCCGGTGCCGGACCTCCCGCCGGTCTCCGCGGAACTGGCCGGAACGCCGTTCGCCCGCCATCTCGACGACCTCCAGGAGCAGGTCGTGCGCGCCCTCACCGACGCCGAGGGCCGTACCGCGCAGATGACCCAGACGACGCTGCTGTCCGTGGCCCGCACCCTCCAGGCGCTGGCCAACAAGCAGCAGATGGCCGTCACCGACATGCTCCGCAAGCACGACTCGCCCGAGGTGCTGGGCGATCTGCAGGTGGTCGACCACGCCACCGCCCAGATCCTGCGCCGCGCCCAGGCGATCACCGTGGTGTGCGGCTCGTACCCGGGCCGACAGCACGACGCCACCACGCTCAGCGACGTGGTGCGGGGCGCGGTCAGCCGCATCCTGGACTTCCGGCGCGTCAGGATCTTCCACGACGAGGGGGACCGCGCCGTCGTGGGGCGGGCCGTGGAGGGCCTGGTGCTCGCGCTCGCCGAACTGCTGGAGAACGCCACCCGCTACTCACACCCGGACACCCAGGTGCTGGTGCAGTTCGAACGCGTGCACAACGGGCTGTCCGTCATCGTGGACGACAAGGGCGTGGGCCTCCAGCCCGGCGAGCGGGAGCGGGCCCAGCGCCTGCTGTCGGGGCAGGGGCCCGTCAGCGTCACCCGGCTCGGCGACCCCCCGAAGTTCGGTTTCGCCGTGATCGGCATGCTGAGCAGCCGGTACGGGTTCGAGGTGTCGGTGACCAAGTCCCCCTACAGCGGGGTGCGGGCCGTGGCCTTCCTGCCCAGCTCGCTGCTCACCGACCCGGCCCCCGCCCAGCCGGTGGCCTCGCTCGGTTCGTCCGGCGCCCGGCCGCGGGCCGCCGCTGCGGCGACCGCCGAAGCGGCCGACGTGACGGCCACCGAGGCGGCGGTGGGTCCGGCGGATCCGGCGGGGGCGACCACCGCGGGCGGGCTGCCCAAGCGGCGGCGGCGCACCTCCGGCGCACCGGCGCCCTCCACCCCCGCACCCCGGTCCGCCGGGCAGCCGGCGCCCGGCCGCTCGCCGCGGGACTCCGCGGCCGCCCTGGGCGGTTTCGCCCGTGCCGCGCGGACCGCGCAGCGCAACACGTCGACGTCCGGAGGGTCCGAACCGGACGGGTCTGAAGGGAACACCGAGGCATGATCTTCGACAACGAGAAACTGGCCTGGATGCTGGGGCAGATCATGGACCAGCCCGAGGTCCACGACGCCCTGCTGGTCTCGGGGGACGGCCTGGTCCGGGCCTGCACCCCGGGCCTGGACCGGGACACCGCCGAGCAGACCGCCGCCGCCCTGGCCGGCGTCCAGGCCACCTCCAGCGCCAGCGCCCGGCTGTGCCGCTCCGCACCGGACTCCTGGGAGCAGAGCCTGACGCAGTTCCGCGACGGATACGTCATCACCATCCGGGCGGGCGACGGGAGTTTCCTGGCCGTGGGCACCTCCGGCGCGGCGGACGTGGAGGCCGTCGGCTTCCGGATGCACCAGCTGGTGGCCCAGCTCGGCGGGCAGATGACCAGCGAACCCCGCCACGACGCGGACGGCCCGACATGACCCCCCGCCGCGTACGCACGGACCTGGTCCGGCAGTACGTCATCACCGGCGGCCGCAACCGGCCCAGCCGCAACACCCACACCCTGGAACTGGTCACCCTGGTCACCGCCACCGGCGACCGGCCGGTGGCCGAACTGGAGCCCGAGCAGCAGAGGATGGTCCGGCTGTGCCGGGGCGGCTACCTGTCGGTGGCCGAGGTCGCCGGCCACGTACGGCTGCCGGTGTCCGTCACCACCATCCTGCTGGCGGACCTGATCGACAGCGGCCACATGGTCGCCCGCAAGCCCCCGCCGGTGGCCCGGCCCACCGACCTCGACGTCCTGGAGAAGGTCCTGGATGGCCTCAACAACATTCTCTGACGGTGGCATCTACGTCCGCGACACCGTCCAGACCGCCGCCAAGCTCCTGGTCGTCGGGCCGTTCGGCGTCGGCAAGACCACACTGATCGGCGCGGTCAGCGAGATCGAGCCGCTGCGGACCGAGGAGGTCATGACGCAGGCCGGCGCGCTGGTGGACGACCTCAGGGGCGTGGAGGACAAGAGGACCACCACCGTCGCGATGGACTTCGGCCGCCTCACCCTCTCCCCCGAGCTGGTGCTGTACCTGTTCGGCGCGCCCGGCCAGCAGCGCTTCATGCGGGTGGCCCCGGTGTGGCGGCAACTGGCCCTCGGCGCCTACGGGGCCCTGGTGCTGGCCGACACCCGGCGCCTGGACGCCTCCTTCGACGCGATGGAGACGGTGGAGGGGCACGGTCTGCCGTACGCGGTCGCCCTCAACTCCTTCCCCGACTCACCGCACTTCCCCGAGGAGGAGCTCCGCGAGGCCCTCGACCTGCGGCCCGAGACTCCCTTGGTCGACTGCGACGCGCGGAACCGCGTGTCCGCCGCACGGGCGCTGATCGCCCTGGTCAAACACGTCCGCACCCACTACCAGGAGCACGTTCCGTGACGATCCCGCCTTCCGGCCCGGGCACGGCTCTGCCGCCGGGCTGCCCCGCCCACCGGCCCCCGGGCGCCCCTGGCGCCGGGCTGCCGCGGCTGTACGGCCCCGCCTTCGCCGCCGACCCGGACAGCACCTACGCCGAGCTGCGCGCGCAGGGCCCGGCGAGCTGGGTGGAGCTCGCCCCCGGCGTCCCCGCGATCGTGGTCACCGACTACGGCGCGGCCCTGGAGGTGCTGCGCAGCTCGCGGTTCAGCAAGGACGCCCGCCGCTGGACGGCCCTGAACCAGGGGCTGATCCCGATGGACAACCAGGTCGTCCCCATGATGGGTTTCCGGCCCAGCCTGCTGTTCGCCGACGGCGACCGGCACCTGCGGCTGCGCAGGACCGTCGACGACACGCTGGCCCGCGTCGACTCCTACCGCGTGCGCGCCTTCGTGCGGCGCAGCGCGACCGCGCTGATCGGCGAGTTCGGCCCCGTCGGCTCGGCGGACCTGGTCTCCCAGTACGCCGAGCGGCTTCCGGCACTGGTGTTCACCCAGCTCTTCGGCTGCGACGACGCGCTGGCGGGCCGGATGTCCCGGGCCTGCGCCCGGATGATCGACGCCGAACCCGCCACGGCCCAGCAGGGCAGCGAGGACCTGGCCCGCTGCCTGGGCGAACTCGTCGCCGCCAAGCGCCGCTCCCCCGGCACCGACGTGACCTCCTGGCTGCTGCACCACCCGCTGGGGCTGTCGGACGAGGAGATAATCCACCAGCTGGTGGTCCTCGTCGGCGCGGGCACCGTGCCGCAGTCGGCCTGGATCTCCAGCTCCGTCATGCTGCTGCTGACCGACGACAGGTTCGCCGGTGATCTGTCCGGCGGCAGCCTCACCGTCTCCGACGCCCTCAACGAGGTGCTGTGGGAGCAGTCGCCGATGGCGAACTTCTGCTTCCACTACGCCACGAACGAGTACGACCTGCGCGACGACTCCGGCGCCGGGCTGCTGATCCCGCCGGGTGTCCCGGTGCTCGTCAGCCACGCGGCGGCCAACACCCGGCAGCCGCGCGACGGCGGCGGCGACCGCCGGGCGGCCAACCACGCCCATCTGGCGTTCGGCGCGGGGCCGCACGTGTGCCCGGCCCAGGACGTCTCCCAGATCATCACCGACGTGGCCATCGAGACGCTGCTGGATCTGCTGCCCGACGTGGCGCTGGCCGTCCCGGCGTCCGAACTGACCTGGCGGCCGGGTCCGTTCCACCGCAGCCTGTCGGCGCTTCCGGTGACCTTCCCGCCGCTGCCCTCGTCCGGCCCCGTGCCCGGCTCCGGGTACGGCTCCGCGCCCGCGCGCACTTCCGCACCGTCCGACACGACAACCGGAGGCCAGTCATGGAATCCCCCGACATCCCCGTCCTCGACCCCACAGGCCGGGACCTCCACGGCGAGGCGGCCCGCCTCCGCGCCCGGGGGCCGGCGACGCGGGTGGGGCTTCCCGGTGGGGTGGTCGCGTGGTCGGTGACCGGGCACGAGTACATCAAGCGGCTGGCCGGCGACCGGCGCGTCTCCCGTGACCCGAGGCGGCACTGGCCCGAGCTGGAGCGAATACCCCAGGACTGGTCGCTGAACGTGTGGGTGCGGGTGGTCAGCGCCTTCACCAGCTACGGCGCCGAGCACCGCCGGCTGCGCAACATGATCGCCCCCTCCTTCACGCCCCGCCGCACCGAGGCGCTGCGCCCCCGCGTCCAGGAGATCGTCGACGGGCTGATCACCTCTTTGGAGGCCGCCGATCCGGGCGAGGCGGTCGATCTGCGCGCGAAGTTCGCCTACATCATTCCCAACGAGGTGATCTGCGAGCTGTTCGGCGTCCCCGCCGACATGCGCGCCTGGACCCGCCGGGTCATGGACGCCGTCCTGAACACCGGCGCCTCCCCCCGGGAGGCTCGGGCGGCCTACGCCGAGATGTGGGCCTGCATGCGCGCACTCGCGGACGTCAAGCGCGTCCGGCCGGGCGACGACATGACCACCGAGCTGATCGCCGCCCGCGACGGCGACTTCGCCTTCGACGAGGACCAGCTGATCAGCACCCTCGTGCTGATGATCGGCGCGGGCAGCGAGACGGCCGTCAACCTGATCGCCAAGGCCGTCCACGCCCTGATCACCCGGCCCGGCCAGCTCGCCCTGGTACGGGAGGGGAGGGCGAGCTGGGACGACGTGATCGAGGAGACGCTGCGCGTCGAGGGCCCGATCATGCACATGCCCCTGCGCTACGCGGTGGAGGACATCGACCTCGACGGCGTGCTGATCCGCAGGGGCGATCCCATCATCCTCGCCTTCGGCGCCGCGGGCCGCGATCCCGCCCTCCACGGCGAGGACGCCGACGCCTTCGACCTCACCCGCACCGAGCGGGAGCACCTGGCGTTCGGCTACGGCGTCCACTTCTGCCTGGGCGCGCCCCTGGCCCGTATGGAGGCCGCCATCGCGCTCCCGGCCCTCTTCGAGCGCTTCCCCGACATCCGGCCGGCCGCCGGGGCGGACGGACCCGTGCCCCAGGCGTCGTTCATCGCCAACGGCCACCGGTCCCTGCCGGTCCACCTCAAGCCCGTTTCCTGACGCCCGTCGCGGGCCGCTGACGCCGGCGGGCTCCGTGCCCGCCGGTGTCGGCGGTGTCGGCGGCGTCGGCGGCGTCGGCGGCGTCGGCGGTGTCGGCGGCGTCAGCGGCCGAAGCCGCCGTCGGAGGTGATGACCTGGCCGGTGATCCAGGCCGCCTCGTCGGTGGCGAGCCAGGCGACCAGCCGGGCCGGGTCGTCCGGCCTTCCCCAGTGCCCGCCGGGGAAGAGGGAGGCGATGAACGCATGGGTCTCGCCGGTGGCGTAGCCGGTGTCCACCGGGCCGGGGTTGACCGTGTTGACGGTGACGCCCCGTCGGGCCAGGGCGGTCGCCAGGCTCCGGGTGACGGAGGCCAGCGCCCCCTTGGCCAGTGCGTAGGCCATCTCGCCCGGCATGCCGGTGCCCTGGTCCTGGCCGGAGGTCGTCATCACCACCCGGCCGCCGTCCCGCCCCTCGCCGCGCAGGCGCGCGTACGCCTGGACCAGCAGCACCGTGGAGCGGGTGTTCACCGCCCAGTGGGCGTCCAGCATGTCGGCGTCGATCTCGTCGAGGGTGCCGTCGCGGCCGTTGAGGGCGTGGTTGGCGACCAGGATGTCCAGCCGTCCGCCGAGGGCCTCGGCAGCGGCGCCGACGACTTCCGCCGGGGCGCCGGGGGCGGTGAGGTCGCCGGGGCCGTGGGTGACGGTCGCGCCGTCGGCCGCGAGCGTCCGCAGATCCGCGGCGAGCGCTCCGGGGCCGTCCGGGTCCGCTCCCCAGGGCTGCTCGGCGTCGTGGGGTGTGTGGTGGTGGAGGTGGACGCTCGCGCCGTACGCGACCAGCCGGCGGGCGATCGCGTAGCCGATCCCGGCCCGGCGGGAGGCGCCGGTGACCAGGGCGGTGCGGCCGAGCAGGGGCAGGGGGTCGCGGCGGGGAGCGCCGGGGTTCGCTTCGGAGGGCATGGTCCGTCATCCTCGCGGTGCGACCCGCCGGCCGTCACCCGGTTTTCGGCACCCGGTGCCGGACGGCGGAGCCGGAGCGGGTCTTGACCACCTCCAGCTGTGCCGGGATGCGCCGGCGCAGATCGGCGACGTGACTGACGATGCCGACGCTGCGGTCGCGTTCGCGCAGGGAGTCCAGGACGTCCAGCACCTCGTCGAGGGTCTGGTCGTCCAGACTGCCGAATCCCTCGTCGATGAAGAGGGTGTCCAGGCGCAGCCCGCCCGCCTCCTCGCAGACCACGTCGGCCAGGCCGAGGGCGAGGGCGAGGGAGGCGAAGAAGGACTCGCCGCCGGAGAGGGTGGCGGTGTCGCGCTCGTTGCCCGTCCAGGCGTCGATCACGTGCAGACCGAGCCCGGAGCGGCCGCGACCGGAGGCGCGTGCGTCGGAGTGGACGAGGGTGTAGCGGCCCGCGGACATGTACGCCAGGCGGGCGCTGGCCGCGGCGGCGACCTGCTCCAGACGGGCGGCCAGCACATAGGACTCCAGCCGCATCCGGTGCTCGTTCTCCGCCGACGTACCGGCGGTGAGGGCCGCCAGCCGGGCGACGCGGTCGTACTCCTCGCGCAGCGGGGCGAGTTCCCGGGTGTCGGCCAGGGCCCGGGCGGAGAGCCGGTCGAGCTGCTCGCAGCGGGTGCGGGCCTCGGCGTGGGCGGCGGAGGCGGCGTTCAGCCGTGCCACGGCCGCCGCCAGCGCGGCCTCGGCCCCGGCGGTGCCGGCCGTTTCGGAGTCGGCCGTTTCGAGGTCCTCGGGTGTGAGGTCCGCCAGCTCGGGGGCGGCCAGTTCGGCCGCGACGGCCGCCTCCTCGGCCTGCCGGTCGTCGATGCGGCGCTGCAGCAGGCGCTGCTCGTCGCCGGTGAGCCGGGCGCCGGCGACGGCCCGCGGGGTGTCGAACCCGGCGCGCCAGACGGCGTCCGCGAGCCGGGCGTCGGCCTCCTTCAGCCGCAGCGCGGCGGCCTCGGCGGCGGCCGCGGCCTCGGCGGCACCGGCCAGCCGCCGTGCCAGGCGCTCCAGTTCGGCCGCCCGGTGGGCGACGGAGGGGGCCTCGCCCCGGGCCCGGGCCACCTGCTCGGCCAGCTCGTCCCGCTCCCCCAGCAGCGCCTCGCGCCGGGAGACGCGGGAGGCCGTGCGCCGTTCGGCCTCCCGCCGGACGGCCAGGCGGGCGTCGTGCTCGCGGACGGCGCGCTCCAGGGCCGCGCGGGCGTCCCGCACGCCGGAGGCCGCCTGCCGGGCGGCGGCGTGTTCCTTCTCCAAAGCGGCGACCTGCTCGGCGAGTTCGGCCGCGGGCGTCCCGCCCGCCTCCTCGTCCGCCGCGGCCAGCCGGTCGCGTATGGACTCCAGCCGTTGCTCGGCCCGCCGCCGCAGGTCCTCCGCCCGCTGGTAGCCGGCCAGAGCGCTCTCCTCGGCGCTCCGGTCCGCGTGCCCGTTCCCGGGACGGGCCGGGTCGGGGTGTTCGCGGGAGCCGCACACCGCGCACGGCTCACCCTCCTCCAGCCCGGCGGCGAGCTCGGCCGCGATACCGCGCAGGCGCCGCTCCTTGACCTCCAGCCAGTGCTCCTTGGCGGTCAGGGCCCGCTCGAGAGCGGCCGACAGCTCGGCGCCGGCCGCTTCCCGCTCGGCGGTGAGGATGTCGCGGCGGCGGGCGGCGTCCAGGGCGCGCCGCAGGCCGTCCAGTCGCCGGGCGAGCTGCTCGGCCAGGGGCGCGGCCTCCGCGGCGGCGTCCACGTTCCGCTGGTGGGCGGCGCGGGTGGCCTCCCACCCTTCCAGCCACTCCTCCGCCTCGCGCAGTGTTTCCTCGTCCGAACCCGACTCCCGCTCCAGCCGGGTGAGTTCGCCGTCGAGCCGGGCGACGCGCTCCTCGGCGCGCCGGGCGGCCTCCAGTGCGCCCAGCTCCCGGCGGGTGGCGCGTTCCAGGTCCGCCAGTCGCTCGGCGGGGGCCTGGGCCGCCTCGCCGGGTAGTCCGGCGCGGGCCCGCTCCTCGGCGTACGCGGCCTCGCGGCCCTCCCTCTCGGCCTCCTCCCGCAGGGCGAGGGCGGGGGCGACGGCGTCGGCGGCGCGGGCCCGCTCCAGCCGGGCGCGGTCGGCGCGGTACTCCTCCTCCCGCGCGGCCAGCTCCCCGGCGCGCCGCCGGGCCTGCGCGTACCGCCTGCGCCGCCGTTCCAGCTCGCGCGCCTCGTCCAGCCGCCGCCGGGCGTCGGTGTGGGCCTCTTCGGCCAGGCGCAGGGCCGAGGCCGCGGCGTCCAGCCGTTCGCGGGCCAGGGCTCTGGCGGGCGCGGCCCACCCGAGTACGGCGTCGGCCAGGCCGAGGTCGCCGGGGGAGAGACCGGCGAAGGGGTCGCCGTCCGGTCCGTCGCCCGGCTCGGTGGCGCCTCCGGCCGCCTGCCGCATGCGGTGGGCCAGGGCGAGCAGCCGCTCGTCGCCGTCGCGCACCCGGCGCTGCGCGGCGGTGCGCAGCTCGGCCAGGTGCTGTTCGACGGCGGCGAAGCGGTGGGTGTCGAACAGGCGGCCCAGCAGTTTCGCGCGCTCCTCCGCACCGGCCCGCAGAAAGCGCGCGAAGTCGCCCTGCGGCAGCAGCACCACCTGGCAGAACTGCTCGCGGCTCATGCCCAGCAACTGGGCCAGTTCCTCGCCGATCTCCTGGTGGGAGCGGCTGAGCGCCTTCCAGGTGCCGGCCGCGGCGTCGTACTCGCGCAGCCAGGACTGGGCCTTGTCGGTGGTCATCCCGGTGCCGCGCTTCTTGGGGCGCCGCTGCTCGGGCTGCCGGGTGACCTCCAGCCGCCGCCCGCCGACGGTCAGGTCCAGGACCACCTCGGTGCGGGTGCCGGGGTCGGCGTGGTCGCTGCGCAGCCTGGCGGGGCCGGAGGTCTGGCGGACGCCGGGCACCCCGCCGTACAGGGCGTAGCAGACGGCGTCCAGCACGGAGGTCTTGCCCGCGCCGGTGGGTCCGTGCAGCAGGAACAGTCCGGCGGCGGACAGCTCGTCGAAGTCGATCTCCTGGGTGTCGCCGAAGGGCCCGAAGGCGGTGACGGCGAGCCGGTGCAGTCTCATCGGGGCGCCTCCGTGCGGGCCGCGTCGGCGCGTACGGCGTCCAGGGCCGCGCTCAGCAGGGCCCGTTCGCCCCCGTCGGGTCCCGCTCCGCCGCGGACGTGGGCGACGAAGTCCTCGGCGATCTCCTGGTCGGTGCGGTCGCGCAGCCTGCGCCCGTAGGAGGCGAGGGGGTCCTGCTCGGCGCGCTCGGGATCGAAGACGAGGGTGAGGACGTGGGGGAAGCGGGCGGCGAGCCGGGCCATCGGCTCGCGCGGGCGGACGGGGTCGGTGAGGGTGGCCTCGACCCAGGCCCGCTCGTGGCGCTCCAGCGCGGGGTCGGCGAGCAGTTCCTCCAGCGTCCCGCGGACGCGCGCCAGCGGGCGCGGCACCGGGCAGTCGATCCGCTCGGCCGCCACCTCCCCGCGCGGCCCGAGGTCGACCAGCCACACCGACTTGCGGTGGTGGGTCTCGGAGAAGGAGTAGGCCAGCGGCGATCCGCAGTAGCGGATCCGCTCGGTGAGTGTCTGGCAGCCGTGGAGGTGGCCGAGCGCCGCGTAGTCGGCGCCCTCGAAGACGGAGGCCGGGACGGAGGCGACGCCGCCCACGGTGATGTCGCGCTCGCTGTCGGAGGGCTCTCCCCCGGTGACGAAGGCGTGGGCGAGGACGACCGAGCGGGTTCCGGCGGGGCGGGCGGCCAGGTCGGCGCGCACCCGGTCCATGGCGGCGCCCAGCACCGCCGCGTGCCCGGCCCTCTCCACCCCGAAATGGTCCTTGACCAGGGCCGGCTCCAGGTAGGGCAGACCGTAGAACGCCACCTCGCCGTGGGCGTCGGACAGCAGGACGGGGGTGGCGCAGCCGGCGGGGTCGGTGCGCAGATGGATGCCCGCCCGCTCGATGAGTCCGGCGGCCACCCCCAGCCGGCGGGCCGAGTCGTGGTTGCCGGAGATCATGACCGTCGGCACGCCGAGGTCCGCCAGGCGGTGCAGGGTGTCGTCGAAGAGTTCGACGGCGGCCAGCGGCGGCACCGCCCGGTCGTAGACGTCCCCGGCGACGAGGACGGCGTCGACGCGTTCGGTGCGCGCCACCTCCACCAGGTGGTCGACGAACGCCTCCTGGGCGGACAGCAGGCTCACCCGGTGGAAACTCCGGCCCAGGTGCCAGTCGGAGGTGTGCAGCAGTCTCAAGATCCGGCTCCGCCCCGCAACGTCTGTCCCTTTCCTCGCCCCGTCGGCCGCCCTCGGATTCTCGCATGATCCGTTCGGCGAAATGCCCCGGACGGGCGAATCGGGCGGCTCGGGGCGCCCGGCGGACCGGACGCCCGGGCGGACAGCATCCGGCTCGCGGTGCCGGGGAGCCCGCGGGGGCCGCCTGCCATGATGTGCTCGCGTGCTCGCGTGCTTCGAGTGGGGATCCGAGTTGGGGGGAGAGACGGTGAGCCGGTTCCGTTACGCGGTGGGGGAGTTGGCGGCGGCACAGAAGCCGGCCAGGGGGGTGTCGCTGTACTCGCGGTACGTCAACCGGCCGGCCGGCCGGTTACTGGCCGCCGCGGCCTACGGTGCGCGGATGTCGCCCAACCAGGTCACGGCGGTCAGCGCGGTGTTCACGTTCACGGGGGTGGCGCTGATCGCCCTGCTGCCGCCCTCCCGCGGTCTGGCGCTGGTGGTGTTCGCCGCTCTGGTGACCGGCTTCGCGCTGGACTCGGCCGACGGGCAGCTCGCCCGGCTGACGCGGCGGGGCGGCCCGGCCGGGGAGTGGCTGGACCATGTGGTGGACTGCGCGAAGATGCTCGCGCTCCACACGGCGGTGCTCGTCTGCTTCCACCGCCACTTCGGCTTCTCCGACCCGGTGTACCTGCTCATCCCCCTCGCCTTCCAGTTCGCCGCCGTGACGGTCTTCTTCGGCGGCGTCCTCACCGAGCAGCTGAAGCGGAACGCGGCGGGCTCCGGGACAGGGGTGCCCGCGCCCCCCGCGCCCTCCATGCTCCGCTCGGTGGCGCTGCTGCCGGTGGACTACGGGCTGCTGTGCGCGGTGTTCCTCTTCCTGGGCGACCGCGAGCTGTTCCTGGTGCTGTACTGCGCGCTGCTCGCCGCCCATCTGCTGTTCCTGCCGGCGTTCCTGGCCAAGTGGTACCGCGAGCTGTCCGCCCCCGCCCGCTGACCGGCCGCTCGCCCTTTCGCCGCCCCGGCGCACGGGGCCGGGGCGGCGAAAGGGCCTTGTGAGGACCGCCGGAGGGACGGCGGCGCGTCGTGCGGCAGGCTCAGGCCGACTCGACCAGCCCGTCGAGCGCCCGCCGCAGCAGGGTGCTGGAGGTGTGGACGGTGTAGGGGAAGTACACGACCTCGACCCCGACGCCGGCGAAGTCGCGCTCCAGCTTCTCCCCCTTCTCCGTACCCCGCCAGTCGTCGCCCTTGAAGATGACGTCGAAGCGCACCTGCCGCCAGGTCTCCAGCTTGTCGGGCACCGTCTCCACGAACGCGGCGTCCACGAAGCGGATGCTGCGTACGATCTCCAGCCGCTCGGTGAGCGGCACGACCGGCGACCTGCCCTTGGCCTGCCGGGCCATCTCGTCGGACACCACCCCGGCCACCAGGTAGTCGCAGCGGCTCCTGGCGTGCCGCAGGATGTTCAGGTGCCCGACGTGGAACAAGTCGTACACCCCGGGCGCGTAGCCAACTCGGTGCGTCATCCGCTCTCCTCGGCTCCTCGGCGTGCGGTCGGGTCAACTGCCGGCTGTCACGTACACGGGGCCGTTGCGTCCCGAGAGGTTGGTGCCGTCGGTGACCTCCAGCGAGTAGCGGTGGGTGGCGCCGGGCTCCACGGTGTCGGTGTAGCCCATCATGGGCCGGTCCCAGTAGCGGGAGTCCTGCTCGATGGAGGTCAGGAGGACTCCGTCCCGGTAGAGCAGGTAGGTCAGGACCCCGTCGTCCCGGTCCCAGGAGGCCTTCCAGCTGAGCTCGATCTTCCCCCTGGCTCCGGTGGCGCCGCTCATCAGCGGCACCTGGGGCGCTCCGGTGTCCGGTCCGGCGGCGAAGCGGGTCAGCCCCTGCTGCGGTTCCTCGTTGACGGTGGTGAACTCCCCGCCCGTCCACAGGATCTCGCCGGCCATGACCATGGCGCGCGGGCCGATCTGCTCGCCGATGCCGTCGTTGGTGTCGGGGAACCACGGCAGGATCGTCTCGTCGGAGATCGACTGGGCCAGCAGGTGCTGGCGGTTGCGGTGCTCGGGGAAGCCGCCGGGGGTGTCGCCGCAGTTGTGCGCGTGCGAGCCGCTGTAGAGCACGCCCCGGTGGGGCACCACGGCCTGGGTGGCGCCCAGGCAGGTGTCCTTCCACAGCATCGCTCCGTCCGAGAGCCGTCCGGCCGCGCGGCCGTCGAAGACTCCGCCGCCGGTGCCCTCGGCTCCCAGGTAGAAGTTGGTGCCGTCGTTGACCAGGGACTTCACCGCGGACTTGCGCGGAATCCAGCCGGTGAAGTGGTTGACGATCCGCCCGGTGGTCGCGTCCAGGCCGACCAGTGCGTGCACGCTGTTCAGGAGGCTGCCGTTGATGGAGGTGAACCGGCCGCCGATGATGACCTTGTTCAGGTGCGGGGCGGCGGTGATGGCGTTGACGCCGGGGATGGGGTCGTTGGAGATCGACGATCCCCGGACGGTGACGTTGAAGGGCAGCAGGGTGCTGTCGGGGGCCAGGGCCGCGACGCGTTCGCGTGTCTGTCCCTGGACGGTGGTGAACTGGCCGCCGATGTAGACGGTGTCGTCGGTGACGTCGATGGCCCGCACGGTCGAGGAGACCACCGGCTTCCAGTCGGAGCCGATGGTGCAGTCGCCGGTGTTCAGGGCGGCGGTGTTGGAGCGTCCCACTCCCCCGGCGCTGCCGAAGGAGCCGCCGATGTAGAGCAGCGAGCCGTCGGGGGACGGCTTCAGGGCCCGTACGGTTTCCACGCCTCCGGTGAACTCCGGTGCGCACGGGAGGGGCTCACCGGTCACCGCGTCGAAGGCGGCGAAGTTCTTCCGCGGCAGTTCGCCGGTGCCGGGCGCGGCCCCGGGCGGGCGGATGTGCTCGAAGGAGCCTCCCGCGTAGACGACGCCCCGTGCGTAGGCCAGGACCCATACGATGCCGTCGGTCTGCCAGGTCTCCAGCGGATCGGCGGTCAGTGTGGTCTCTCCGGCGGCCTGGGCCGGCCCGGCCCCTAACGCCGTGGACGACAGGCCGAGCAGAGCGGCGGCGAGCAGGGTCGTGACGGTTCTTCTGCGCATGGATTCCCCCCTGGAAACGCATGAGCGCGGACGGGACGAGCCGGGGTGGGGAGGGCGTCCGCGCCGGTCGGCGCACGCGGCGGCCACCCCTTGGTTCAGCTTGCTCGGCTTGCTCGGCGCGACTTCCCCTCGCTGCCCTTGCGCAGCGCCCGGAGGAACTCCCCCACCCCCAGCGGCACACGATAGCGCCACAGGGCCGCGCAGAACCCGCAGACGGCGAAAGCACCGCCCAGCACAGCGCCCCAGGGGTTGTCCCCCCACAGCAGGCGGGCGGCGAACGCCGGTGGCGCGACGGCGGCGACGGCCACGGCCGCGGCGTGGAGGTAGCCGCGGTCGGCGGTACGGAAGCCCAGCCGCCGCACCAGCAGCGCCGAGGCGGTGTTGTCCACCACGATCGCCAGCCCCCAGGCCAGGGCCGCCCCCGTCACCCCGTACCGCGGCACCAGCCAGATCCCGGCGCCGAGCTGGACGGCGAAGCCCGCACCGGCCGTCGCCAGGTTCCAGGTGCTGCGGCCGGCCATCAGGACGACCGTCTGCGCGTTGCCGACCCCGACGTTGACCACGCAGGCCGCCGACAGCGCCACCAGCGCGGCGGCGCCCTGGCCGAAACCGGGCCCGAACAGGGAGAGCACGGTGGCGGGAAACGCCGCGAGCAGCATGAACAGGGGCCAGGAGAACAGCACGATCCACCGGGTCGACAGCCGGTGCAGATGCTCCGCCTCCCGCTCCAGGCCGGCCGCCAGCAGTCTGCTGATCTGCGCGGCCACGGCGAGGCGTACCGCGAGCTGGAGCAGGGTGCCGGCGGTCACCAGCCGGCCGACGGCCGTGTAGATCCCGGCCTCGGCGCTGGTGCCCAGCGCCGACAGCAGGACCACCCCTGTCCACACCCCGGCGATGTCGAAGACCGAGGACAGGGCACGGGGACCGGCGAAGGACCAGAACTCGCCCGGGGGGACGGGGCGTTCCCCGCCTACGGGCCGTTCCCCGCCCACTGGTCGTTCCTCCCGCGGCCCGCCCGCATCACCGCGCGGCGCCGTGCGGGAGCGGCGCAGCGAGAGCCAGGCCGCCGCCGCGCCCAGCAGTGCGGGGGCCAGCCAGGCCGCGGACAGCGCGAGCACACCCGGCGCGAGCAGGACCAGGGGCAGTGCGAGCACCACCCGCAGTACGGGTTTGCCGATCTGCTCCACACCCACGAAGGGGACCACCGAGCCGTACCCGCGGGTGGCTCCCAGCAGTACCAGGGAGACGGTCGCCACCGGCAGGAAGAGCGCGAACAGCCGCACCACCGCCAGGGCCTGGCCGGCGGGGAGGCCGGGCAGCAACCAGACCGCCAGGGCGGGCGAGAAGAACAGCAGGGCCGCGCACGCCGTGCTCGCCGCCAGGGCGGGCGGCACGGCGGTGCGCAGCAGCGCCGGTACGCCGGCCCCGCCGGTGAGTTCCAGGTCGCGGGAGACGAAGCGCACCAGCGCGGTGTCGGCGCCCAGCTTGCAGGCGTTGCTCACGATGGTGAACGCGGCGACGCCCGCGAAGACCGCGCCGGCCCCGTGCGCGCCGAGCCCGCGGGTGACGACGGCGACCAGGAGGAAGCCGGACAGCGCGTTGACGGCGGAGCCCGCGAAGCCGAACCAGCCGCCGCGCACCGTCGCGGCGACCCCCCGGGCGCGTGCCCCGGCCGCCGTACCGGATGCCGCCCCGGCCGCCGTACCGGATGCCGCCCCGGCCGCCGTGCCGCCGCCGTGCGCGGCGGGCCGTGCGCCGGTCACGGGCGCGAGGCGGTGCCGTCGCCGGTGCGCCGGTAGCGGCCGTACGAGCCGTAGGCGGTGTCCGGACGGGCCTCGGACGGCTCCGGTTCGAGGCGCTTGAGCGCCACGGTGTCCTCGCCCGTGCCACCGGAGCCGGGGCCGTCCCCGGTGCCCGTGCCGGAGCCGGTACCCGTGCCAAAGCGGTCCGTTCCGGCGCCCCCGGCGGGCGGGGCGGGTTCGGCGGGCGCGGTGGGAGAGGGGCCCCGGCGGCGTTTGCGGCCGCCCTCGTACAGCACCGCGCCCAGGACGTGTCCACCGACGGAGGTGACCAGGTCCCGCACCCGGTCCAGGTCGTCCCTGAGGGTGGTGTCCGGATCGCAGACCACCAGCACCCCGCGCGCCAGTCCGGCGACGGCCGTGCCGTCGGCGTGGGACAGCAGCGGCGCGGTGACGGCCACGACGTACTCGCCCCGCTCGGCCGCCCCGCTCAGCAGCCCCGTGAAACCGGGTGAGTTCAGTGCCCGTGCGGCGTCGGGCACCCGGCATCCGGGGACGAGTTCGAGGTATCCGGCGGTACCGGCGTCCACGGTGGCCCGCGCGCCGTCCGGCCAGCGGCCCGGCACGGGTTCGCGGACGGTGCCGCGCACGGGGAGCTCCCCGGCCAGGCGCGGTGTACGCGGGTCGGCCTCGACCAGCAGCACGTCACGGCCGGTCTCGGCCAGGGCCGCGGCGAGGTTGACCGCGGCGGGCAGGGTACCGGGGTGCTCCCGGGCGGACACGACCAGCAGGCCGCCGGGCTCCGCCAGGCGCGGGTGGCGCAGCGTGCGCAGGGCGATCGTGCGGAACTCCTCGGCCCGCTCCCCGCCGTGGGACGGGCCGACCTCCAGGATCCCGGCGCCGTCGCGCCGCGGCGGCAGGGTGCCGAGCACGGGTGCGCGCAGGGCGGTGCGCACCTCGCCGGCCGAGCGCGCCCGCGGGTCGAGCAGGGAGCGGATCCAGGCGGCGAGCAGTCCGCCGGCCAGGCCGGCGACCGCTCCGACCGGCACGAGTACCGCGATCCCGGGGCCGGAGGGCGCCTCGGGCGCCTCTCCCCTGCGCACCACGTCGCCGGGGGAGGTGTCCAGGGTCTTCAGTCCGGTGACGCGCCCCTGGAGGTCGGCTATGCGGGCGGTGAGGTTGGCGCGTTCGGACTCGGCGGTCTGCCGGGCGGACTCGGTGGACGCGCCGGCGATCTTCTCGTCCAGCTCCTCGCGCTGCTCGATCAGGGGCTGGAGTTCCTCGTTCAGCTCGGCGACGGTGTTGTCGATGCGCCGCACGACGGCTGCCTCGCGGTGGTCGAGGTAGGCGCGTACGAAGGCGTTGACGCGTTCGGCGGCCGCCTGCGGCGAGTCGGCCGTGTACTCGAACTCCAGGATGTGCGTGTCGGGAGGGTTGCTCACCCGCAGACCGCGCTGGAGCTGTGCCGGGTCGGCTCCTTCGCCCAGTTCCTCGGCGGCGCGTCCGGCGACCGTGGCGCTCCGGGCGACCTGCCGCTCGGTGCCCATGCTGATCTGCTTGTCGGCCGAGACTCCGCCGGCCTCGAAGGGCGCGGTGCTGATGGCCTGTACGACGACCTCGCCGGTGGCGGTGTAGTCCGCGCCGCCCACGGTGGACACGGCCCCGCCGCAGGCGGCGCCCAGCAGCAATCCTGCGGCGATGACGGCGCGGTGGCGGAAGAGCCTGCGCAGCTGGTCGCGGAGCTGGTCGGGCTCCCGCGAGGAGGGGTCGTAGGCGCTCACGTGCGTGCTTCTCCTGTGGAGGTGGTCGAGAAGGTGGTGCGGGTGCGGGGTGCGGCGCCCGCGGGCACGGGGCCGGGTGCCGCCACCGGGTCCGCCGGCGGCTCGGAGGGGAGCTCTGGGTGCGGCTCGGCAGGCGGCTGCCCGGGTGCCGTCCGGCCTGGTCTTCCGGTGATCAGTAGGGGCGTCAGGAGCAGCAGGGTGAGCGGTCCCATCACGAACAGCAGGCTGCCGCGCAGCAGGATGATCTGGTAGAAGCCGAACGCGGTCACGGCCAGGGCCGCGAGCGTGGCGCCGTGCTCGCGCAGCCGGTGCCGTACGCCGTCGATCCGCCGCCCCGCGGCCCCGAAGAGGGCGAAGACCGCGGCGACCCCGGGGAGACCGGCCCACATGTAGCTCTCGATCCACAGCGGTGCGGAGAGGTTCTCGAAGGAGTAGCCGGCGTGCCGGGCCAGGGCGATGCCCGCGTCGTCGGGCTTGCCGGGCCAGACGGCGCGCGGCACGAAGAACAGCGGCGGCCCGAGCGCGTTCCCGGGCGCGTGGCCGTTCTCCCGTACCTGGTCGACGCCGGTGGCGATCTGCTGGAAGGCGTCGTAGTCGCCGTTGGAGGTGAACTGCTCGGCGAGCGAGACGACCTCGACCGGCTCGCGCCTGTCGTGGCGGAAGTAGTCGCTGTAGGGGAACACCAGGAGCACCACGGCGGTGACGGTGGCCGCCCCCGCCCGGAAGGCCCTCGGCCGGCGCAGCGCGGGAGCGGCGAAGACAAGCGTCAGCAGCACCGTCCCGGCCCAGAAGCGCGGCTGGCTGACGGGGTTGTTCACCACGGCGTTCACCGCGACCAGCACGGGCAGCAGGATCCACCGCACTCCGCGCAGGGTCCGGTCGCCACCCGGTGCGCGGGGCACGTACAGCAGCGCGAGAAGCGCCCAGAAGGCCGGCACCGACAGGCTCCAGGCGGCCAGGGCCTGGCCCGCGGCCTCGCCCGAACCGCCCTGTCCGGTGGCCTCGTTGACGGCCTGACGGCTCTGGAAGAACGCCGCCGGGCCGCCCTGGGCGGGGACCAGCACGGCCGCCAGTGCCAGGGACAGTCCGCACAGCAGCAGGGTGCGCACAGGGGTGGTCCGGCGGGCGAGCAGCGGTTCGAGTACGGGCGGGGTGCGCGGCGTCCGCCGTCCCGCCAGCGCCGATCCGGCGCTGTAGGCGAGCAGTCCGGTCTCCACCAGGACCGCCGAGGTGAAGGCGGTGCCGGCGTCCACGGCGAAGCCCCAGGGGTAGGAGTCGGTGGCCAGCATGGCCAGCGGCGCCAGGCCCAGCCAGACGTAGCAGAAGAGCCAGAAGCCGAAGCCGACCACCCGGATCAGGGGATCGGTGAGCACCCGCGCCAGTGCCCCTCCGGTGTGGGCCACCACCACGCACTGCACCGCGAACGCGGCGCCGGTGCGCACGTCCTGCCCGTACAGCACCAGTGCGGGCAGCATCAGGACGAGCAGGACGGTGGACAGGCACAGCGCGGGGACGCTGCGCCGTCCGGCCCGCTCCGCCGCCGGGGACGGTTCCCTCACGGGCATGACCCGTTCTCCTCCTCCCGTTCCGCGCCGGCCCCGGTCCGGGGCGGAACGGGCGGGTTCTCGCGCTTGGCCGGGATCGGATCGATCACATTCTCTGCGTTTATCGATTTTTGTGATGTTCTGGCAGCAGATGATGCCGTATACCCCTACGATGACCGCGTCTTCGAAGGGGGGACGGCTGTGCTGGACTCGTTCGCGGGCCGCTGCGTGCTCGTGGTCTCGACCAACTACGCGCCGGAGCACGCCGGCATCGGGCCGTACTCGGCGCAGATCGCCGAGCACCTGGCCACGCTGGGCGCCGACACCCATGTGCTCGCCGGGATGCCGCACTACCCGGCGTGGCGGGTGCACGAGGAGTACCGCGGCAGGTGGCGGGTGCGCGAGGTGCGCGAGGGCGTCACCGTCCACCGCCGCAGGCACACCGTGCCGCGGCGTCAGACGGCGCTGCGCCGGGGGCTTTTCGAGGCCGGCGTCCTGGCGCACGGTGTCGTGGCGCCGCCGCGCGTCCGCCCGGACGTGGTGCTCTCCCAGATGCCCAGCCTGGCCGGAGGGGTACTCGGCGCCCGCATCGCCCGGCGCGCCGGGGTGCCGCACGCGGTGGTCGTCCAGGATCTGATGGGCGCGGCGGCCGGGCAGAGCGGGATGAGCGGCGGCGGCCGGGTCGCCTCGTTCGCCGGAGGCGTGGAGGGCCGGGTGCTGCGCTCGGCGGCGCTGGTGGGGGTGGTGCACGAGTCGTTCACCGACCGGGTGGCGGCCATGGGCGTGCCGCGCGAGCGGGTGCGGGTGGTGCCCAACTGGACGCATGTGCGCGCCCCCGGCGGCGACCGCGCGCTGACCAGGGCCCGGCTGGGCTGGCCCGAGGACGCCACCGTGGTGCTGCACTCGGGGAACATGGGCCTCAAACAGGGGCTGGAGGTGCTGGTGGAGACCGCCCGTCTCGCCGGCCCGGGCGGCGCCCGGGCCGGCGGGACGGGCGGCACGGTGCGGGTGGTGCTGATGGGCGAGGGGCACCGGCGCGGGTATCTGCGGGAGCTGGCACGGGGGGTGGAGTCGCTGGACTTCCTCCCGCCCGCGGGCGCGGAGGAGTTCCCCGAGATCCTGGCCGCGGCGGACATACTGGCCGTCACCCAGCGGGCGTCGGTGCTGGACATGAGCCTGCCGTCCAAGCTGACCTCGTACTTCACGGCCGGACGCCCGGTGGTCGCGTCCGTCGCCGCCGGCAGCGGCACCGCGCGGGAGGTCGAGCGCTCCGGCGCCGGGGTGGTGGTGCCCGCGGAGGACCCCGAGGCCCTGCTGGAGGCGGTCCGCCGGCTGGCCGGAGATCCCGGGCGGTGCGCCGAACTGGGCGCGCGGGGGCGCGAGTACGTCGAGCGGCGGCTGAGCCGCCGGGCCGGTCTGGAGCGGATCACCGCCCTGCTGCGGGAGGCGTCGGCCGCCGGATGACGGACGGGCGCGGCACGCGGGCGCGGGGCGGCACGCCGGCGCGGGGCGGTCCGGGGGCGGCGCGGGCCGCGTGCGGCGCCTCACCGCGCTCCGGGCCGGGCGGCGCGGACGGCGGCCCCGTACAGTCTCTCCAGCCGGTCGGCCACGGCCGCCGCCGAGAACCGCTCCCGCACCGCCGCGCGGCCCGCCGCGGCGGTGCGCTCGCGCAGCGACCGGTCCTCCAGCAGGCTCAGCACCGCGCCGGCCAGCGCCCCGGGGGAGCCGTCGGTGACCAGCGCGGCGCTGCGCCGCTCCAGCTCGCCGGCGATCCCGCAGCTGTCGGTGCAGACCACGGGGGTGCCGGCGGCCAGCGCCTCCAGCACGCTCATCGGGAACGGCTCGTCCACGCTGGGCAGGACGTACACGGTGGCGCGGGCGATCCGCCGCACGGCGGCGGCGTGGTCCAGCGGCCCGCCGTACTCCACCGCCTCCCGAAGCCCCTCCTCGGCGATCAGCCGGCGCACCGGGGTCAGCCGGCCCTCGTCGGCCCCGTGCAGGGTGAAGGAGGCCTCGGGGTGCTTGGCGCGCACCAGCGCGGCCATGCGCACGAACGCCTCGGGGCGCTTGCGCCGGTGGAGCCGGGCGAGGAAGAGCACGTCCGCCCCGTCCGGCCGGTCCTCCGGCTCGCCTTCTCCTCCCTGCGGCGGCCTCACCCCGTTGGGCAGCCGGACCGTCGGCGGGCCGCCCGGCCGCAGCACCCTGCGCAGCCCGGTCTCCTCGGTCTCGGTGAGCACCAGCGCGGCACGCGCCCCGCGCAGCAGGGGCACGTAGCAGCGGTCGAAGAGGCGGACGGCGGCCGAGCGGCGCGGCTGGACCATGCCGTGGGTCTGGACGACGAAGGGGCGGCGGCGCAGTACGGCGGCGGCCAGCGCCGCGAGGGAGACCAGATCGCGTCCGGCGTGGACGTGCAGCACGTCGGCCCGGCCCGCCAGCCGCCACAGGGTGAGGGCCAGCCGTGGGTTGAACAGGCCGAGGAACCCCTGGCCGGGTACCAGCGTGCGGGCCCGGTGGGCGCGCAGCGGCACACCGTCCAGGGTGCGCGGCGGCGCGGCGCGGCCGCGCCACAGGGAGACCAGTGCGACCTCGTGGCCGCGTGCGGCGAGTTCGGCGAGCTGTCCGGTGGCCACGCTCACCGGGCCGCCGTAGGCGCCGTCGTCGCCGGTGAGGGTGACGGTGTGGACGATCCTCATCGCGCGCCTCCGGCGGTGAGCACGGCTTTCGGCGCGAGGTCGCGGTGGGCGACCGCCCCGGCCCCGACCACCGCGCCCGCGCCGACGGTGACGCCGCGCAGCACCATGGCCCGGGCGGCCACCCAGCAGCCGCGCTCCAGGCGGACGGGGGCGTTGTCGAACTCGAAGGTGGGTGAGTGCCGCTGGTGGCTGCCGGTGCACAGCACCGCCTCCTGGGAGACGCACACGTCGCTTTCGACGGTGATCGGCTCCAGGTTGATCAGCCAGGCGCCCTCACCGATCCACACGTCGTCGCCGACGGTCAGCTTCCAGGGCCACTGCACGCGCACCCGGTGCCGGATCAGGACCCGCTCCCCCACGCGCGCGCCGAAGGCCCGCAGCAGCGGCGGGCGCCAGCGCGGCGGGAACCACCACTTGACGAAGAGCAGGTTGAGCGCGGCGAACCAGGCGGCCTGGACCAGCAGGCCGCGCTGCTTGTCGTAGCCGGCGCCGGTGAAGCCGCGCAGCCGGCGCGGAGCGGCCGGGGCGCTCAACGGTCCACCCGCACGCGACGGCCGGACATTTCGGCCTCCAGCTGCGCCACATCGGCCTCGACCATGATCCGGGCCAGCTCGTCGTAGCGCACCTTCGGGGACCAGTCCAGCAGCTTGTGCGCCTTGGAGGCGTCCCCGATCAGGGCGTCCACCTCGGTGGGGCGCTCGTACTTGGGGTCGAAGCGCACATGGCGCTCCCAGTCCAGCCCGGCCGCGCCGAAGGCGGCGGTGAGGAAGTCGCGGACGGTCGCGGCCACTCCGGTGGCCACCACGTAGTCGTCGGGCTCGTCGCGCTGGAGCATGCGCCACATGGCCTCGACGTACTCGGGCGCGTAGCCCCAGTCGCGGACGGCGTCGAGGTTGCCCAGGTAGAGGTGCTCCTGCAGGCCCGCCCGGATCCGGGCCACGGCGCGGGTGATCTTGCGGGTGACGAAGGTCTCGCCGCGGCGCGGGCTCTCGTGGTTGAAGAGGATGCCGTTGACGGCGTGGAGGCCGTACGCCTCCCGGTAGTTGACGGTGGCCCAGTACGCCATCACCTTGGCGCAGCCGTACGGGCTGCGCGGGTGGAAGGGCGTGGTCTCGTTCTGCGGTGGCGGGGTGGAGCCGAACATCTCCGAGGAGGAGGCCTGGTACAGCCTGGTCTCCACGCCGCCGGCCCGGATCGCCTCCAGCAGCCGTAACGCGCCGAGCCCGGTCACCTCGCCGGTGTACAGGGGCGCGTCGAAGGAGACGCGGACGTGCGACTGGGCCCCCAGGTTGTACACCTCGTCCGGCCGGATGTCGCGCAGCAGGTTGACCAGCGCCACCCCGTCCGCGAGGTCGGCGTGGTGCAGGACGAGCCGGCGGCCGGGGGTGTGCGGGTCCTGGTAGATGTGGTCGATGCGCTCGGTGTTGAAGCTGGACGAGCGCCTCATCAGGCCGTGCACGGTGTAGCCCTTGTCCAGCAGCAGTTCGGCCAGATAGGAGCCGTCCTGCCCGGTGATGCCCGTGATCACAGCGGTACGCGGCATGGTGTTCCCCCCACAGGTGGTCTGGTGTCGGCCCGTGTCCGGCCGGGCGCCGGAGCGGGACGGGATCCCGGCGGCAATCGGTCGTATTTCAGCAGAAGCCGGGAGGAAGCGCGCCCCTCCCTGCCAGAATGCGCGCCATGGACGATCTGCTGCCCCCGCCCGCCCGCGTCTTCGTCGCGGGACACCGCGGCCTGGTCGGCTCCGCCGTCGCCCGGCGCCTGTCCGACCGGGGCTACGAGGTGCTGACCCGTACCCGCGCCGAACTCGACCTGCGCGACGGCGCGGCCACCGCCGCCCACCTGCGCGACACCCGGCCCGACGCCGTGGTCCTGGCCGCCGCGAAGGTCGGCGGGATCATGGCCAACAGCACCCACCCCGTGCAGTTCCTGGAGGACAACCTCCGCATCCAGCTCGGCGTGATCGGCGGCGCGCACGCCGCCGGGGTGCGCCGGCTGCTCTTCCTCGGGTCGAGCTGCATCTACCCCAAGCACGCCGAGCAGCCGATCGCCGAGAGCGCCCTGCTGACCGGCCCGCTGGAACCGACGAACCAGGCGTACGCCGTCGCCAAGATCGCCGGAATCGTCCAGGTCCAGTCCTACCGGCGGCAGTTCGGCGCCTCCTACATATCGGCGATGCCCACCAACCTCTACGGCCCCGGCGACAACTTCGACCCCGAGACCTCGCACGTCCTGCCCGCCCTCATCCGCCGCTTCCACGAGGCGCGCGAGAAGGGCGCGGAGGAGGTCGTGCTGTGGGGCACCGGCAGTCCCCGCCGGGAGTTTCTGCACGTGGACGATCTGGCCGCCGCCTGCGAGGTGCTGCTGCGCCGCTACGACGGCGACGAGCCGGTCAACGTCGGCTGCGGCGAGGACCTGACGATCCGCGAACTGGCCGGGCTGGTCGCCTCGGTGGTGGGTTACGGGGGCCGGATCTCCTTCGACCCCGCCAAGCCGGACGGCACCCCGCGCAAGCTGCTCGACGTCGGCCGGATGAGGGCACTGGGCTGGTCCCCCTCGATCGGCCTGGCCGAGGGGATCGCCGCCACCCACCGCGCCTGGCTCGGCGCGGCGGAAGCGGTCTGACCCGGTCGAGGCGCCCGCCGCGGCGCCCGCCCGGCCGTTCCTAGTACGCGCCACGGGCGCTCACCACGGCGCGGAAGGTGCGGGCCAGGACGCCGGCGTCCATGGCGCAGGACCAGTTGTCCACGTACCTCAGGTCGAGCGCGACGGTCTCGTCCCACGTCAGGTCGGACCGTCCGCCGACCTGCCACAGCCCTGTGATCCCCGGCCTGACCGACAGTCTGCGCAGCTCGGTGTCGTCATAGCGCTCCACCTCCTCGGGCAGCGGCGGGCGCGGTCCCACCAGCGACATGTGGCCGGCCAGCACGTTGAACAGCTGGGGCAGTTCGTCCAGGGAGTAGCGGCGCAGAACGCGGCCCAGCCGGGTGACCCGCGGGTCCTCTCGGATCTTGAACATCGCCCCGTCGTGCTCGTTCGCCGCTTCCAGTGCCGGGCGCATCCGGTCGGCGGCCTCCACCATCGTGCGGAACTTCCACATCGGAAACGGCCGCCGCCCCTGTCCGACGCGGACCTGCCGGTAGATCACCGGTCCCGGCGACGACAGGCGCACCGCCGC
The DNA here is from genome assembly GCF_022015835.1 of Streptomyces sp. ICN903. Lineage (NCBI taxonomy): Bacteria > Bacillati > Actinomycetota > Actinomycetes > Kitasatosporales > Streptomycetaceae > Streptomyces > Streptomyces sp. ICN903. Next base: position 50,937 of record NZ_JAKMAY010000004.1, read on the forward strand.
CGCCACACCCAGCAGGACGGGCGAGAGCACAACGGTCAGCAACAGGGCGCCCACCCAGTCGGTGATCCGCTTGAGCAGCACCGGCAGCCCCCGCCGGGGTGGCGGCTCCACATGGAGCACGGTCATCCCCGCGGCCCGGGCCAGCCGCAGCCGGTGCCGCGAGACGTCGACGAGGCCGGGCACGACGGCCAGGCTCCGACCGTCGTCGTACAGGGCCCAGGCCAGCCGGCGCAGCCCCTCGGCCGTCGTCCACCGCCCGGGGACGACGAAGACCGTGTCGGCGTCGAGTTCCGCGGCGCGCTCGAGGACGGTGGCGGTGTCCACTGTTCCCTCGGCGCCCTCGGGCGCGCAGCCGCCGACCACCACGTACTCGTCGTCGGTGCGCCCTCCCATCCGGGCCGTCAGGCCGTCCGCGGCCCCCGTCTCCCCCACGACCAGCACCCGCCGCAGCCCCCGCGCCCGGCGCCGCAGTGCCAGGGTGCGCCGGTACGCCAGTCTGCGGTGGGCGGCGGTCAGT
>NZ_JAKMAY010000040.1:0-27711 GCF_022015835.1 Streptomyces sp. ICN903
GTCTCACCCTCCCCCGAGATCCCTCCCCGGTTCGACCGACAACCGCTATGACCCGCGGGGGGCCGGAAGGGTTGCACGGCGGAACAAGATTTTTTCCGCCGGTTCTCCACGGCCTCTCCGCGGCGGGCGCCGGAAGTGGAATCGGCGCGGGTCCGGGTACCCGGTCCAGGCTTCCCCGGGATCCCGCCGGGCCGGTCCAGCCGGCGGTCGGGGACGGCGGGAGGCGACCGTGACGGCATTCGAACAGTGAGGAGAGGGCGTATGAGCGGGTGGACGCCATCCCAGGCCGAGGGCGAGCGGGACGACGAGGAGGGCATCGACCAGTCACGCGGGCTGCACGAGCGGCACGAGGCCGCCTCCAGGCAGGCCGCCGCGGAGAAGGGCGGCCCGGAGAAGGGCGGCCCGGAGAAGGCCGCCTCCGCGGGGGAGAAGGGTCCGGCCGCCACCCCTTCGCAGGCCGAGGGCGGCAAGGGCGCGGAGGGCGCCGAGCAGGACCGAGGCGGCGCGCGGTGACGCCGCCGTCGCCTCCCGCGGGTGCGGGAGGCGACGGCGGCCCGGCGCGGTCCGCGGCGCGACGGTGGCGGACCGCGTCCGCCTTCACAGCCCTGGCGGGATCCGCCCCTACAGGACGTGGGCGCGGAAGCGCTCCGCCGTCTCCGCGAGCGCCTCGCGGCCGTCGCGGTCCCACAGGGCCTCGTTGAAGATCTCCACCTCCGTCCAGCCGGTGTAGCCGGCCGCCACCACCCGGTCGCGCCAGAAGCGGAAGTCGACCGAGCCGTCCCCGAGCTGCCCGCGGCCCAGCAGCACGCCCGCCGGCAGCGGGGTGCACCAGTCGGCGAGCTGGAAGGCGGCGATGCGGCCGCTTCGCCCCGCCCGGTCGATCTGCGCGGGCGCGTGGTCGTCCCACCAGATGTGGTAGGTGTCCACGACCACGCCGACCTGCTCGGCCGGGAAGCGTTCGGCCAGGTCCAGGGCCTGTCCGAGGGTGGAGACCACGCAGCGGTCCGAGGCGAACATCGGGTGCAGCGGCTCGATGGCCAGCCGCACTCCGCGCCCGGCCGCGTAGGGGGCCAGTTCGGCCAGCGCGTCGGCGATCCGCTCGCGGGCGCCGTACAGGTCGCGGTCGCCCTCGGGCAGCCCGCCGCAGACCAGGACCAGGGTGTCGGTGCCGATCCCGGCCGCCTCGTCGACCGCCGCCCGGTTGTCCTCCAGCGCCGCGCGGCGCGCGGCGGGGTCGGCGGCGGTGAGGAAGCCGCCGCGGCACAGGCTGGTGACGGTCAGGCCCGCGTCCCGCACCAGGCGGGCGGTGGCCTCCACCCCGTACTTCTGCACCGGCGCCCGCCACAGGCCGACGCCGCCGACGCCCAGCGAGACGCACGCCTCCACCAGTTCGGGCAGGGGGAGCTGCCGGACGGTCTCCTGGTTGATGGAGAAGCGGTCGGCGCCGGCGGGCTCGCCGGCCCCCGGGCCTCCGGGGGCTTCGGGGAGCGCGCTCATGCCGCCACCCCGTACACCGCCAGCAGGTGCCGCATCCGCGCCTCTGCCAGCGCCGGGTCGGGGAACAGCCCCAGGGGGTCTGCCAGTTCGTACGCCCGCGCCAGGTGCGGCAGCGAGCGCGCGGACTGCATCCCGCCGACCATGGCGAAGTGCTCCTGGTGTCCGGCCAGCCAGGCGAGGAAGACCACGCCGGTCTTGTAGTAGCGGGTCGGGGCCTGGAACAGGTGGCGGGACAGCTCGACGGTGGGGTCCAGCAGCTTGCGGAAGCCCGCCGGGTCCCCGGTGTCCAGCACCCGCACGGCCTCGGCCGCCAGCGGTGCCAGCGGGTCGAAGATGCCCAGCAGGGCGTGGCTGAAGCGCCCGCCGGCCGCGGGGTCGTCGCCCGCGATCAGCTCGGGGTAGTTGAAGTCGTCGCCGGTGTAGCAGCGCACCCCGCCCGGCAGTCTGCGGCGCAGCGCGACCTCGCGGCCCGCGTCCAGCAGGGAGATCTTGACGCCGTCGACCTTGTCGGGGTGCTCGGCGATGACGGCGAGGAAGGTCTCGGTGGCGGCGTCCAGGTCCTCGCTGCCCCAGTAGCCGGTGAGCGCCGGGTCGAACATCGGGCCGAGCCAGTGCAGGATCACCGGCTCGGACGCCTGGCGCAGCAGGTGCCCGTAGAGCTCCAGGTAGTCCTCGGGGCCCCGGGCGAGGGCGGCCATGGCGCGGGAGGCCATCACGATCGCCTGGGCGCCGGCCCCCTCCACCACGGCGAGCTGCTCCTCGTAGGCGGCGCGGACCTCGTCCAGGGACGCGGCCGGGCCGGTGAGCTGGTCGGTGCCCACCCCGCAGGCGATACGGCCCCGGCAGGCGGTGGCCTCGGCGGCGGAGCGGCGGATCAGCTCGGCGGCGGCGGCCCAGTCCAGGCCCATGCCGCGCTGGGCGGTGTCCATGGCCTCGGCGACCCCGAGCCCGTGGGACCACAGGTGGCGGCGGAAGGCGAGCGTGGCGTCCCAGTCCACGGCGGCCGGGCCGTCGGGCGCCACGTCCGCGAACGGGTCGGCGACGACGTGGGCGGCGGAGAACACCGTGCGGGAGACCAGCGGCGGGCTCCCGGCGGCGGGGACGGCGGGCACCGCGGGCTCGGTACGGGGGGCGTACTCGCGCAGGACGCCGCAGGCGTCGGGCAGGCGGATCACAGGCTCAGCTCCGGTACGTCGAGGCGGCGGCCCTCGGCGGCCGAGGCCAGGCCGAGTTCGGCGAGCTGGACGCCGCGGGCGCCGGCCAGCAGGTCCCAGGTGTAGGGCTCGTCCAGCGCCACGTGGCGCAGGAACAGCTCCCACTGCGCCTTGAAGCCGTTGTCGAACTCCCCGCCCTCGGGATGGTTGTCCGGCACCTCCTGCCACTGGTCGCGGAAGGACTCGGTGACCGGCAGGTCCGGGTTCCACACCGGCTTCGGGGTGGCGGAGCGGTGCTGGACGCGGCAGGTGCGCAGTCCGGCGACGGCCGACCCCTCGGTGCCGTCGACCTGGAACTCCACCAGTTCGTCGCGGTTCACCCGCACGGTCCAGGAGGAGTTGATCTGGGCGACGATCCCGCCGTCGAGCTGGAAGATGCCGTAGGCGGCGTCGTCGGCGGTGGCCTGGTACGGCTTGCCCAGCTCGTCCCAGCGCTGCGGGATGTGGGTGGCGGTGACGGCCTGGACGGTGCGCACCGGGCCGAACAGCTCGTGCAGGACGTACTCCCAGTGCGGGAACATGTCGACGACGATGCCGCCGCCGTCCTCGGCCCGGTAGTTCCACGAGGGGCGCTGGGCGGGCTGCCAGTCGCCCTCGAAGACCCAGTAGCCGAACTCGCCGCGCACCGACAGGATGCGGCCGAAGAAGCCGCCGTCGATCAGCCGCTTGAGCTTGAGCAGCCCCGGCAGAAAGAGCTTGTCCTGCACCACGCCGTGCTTGACGCCGGCGGTGCGGGCGAGCCGGGCCAGTTCCAGCGCGCCGTCGAGGCCGGTGGCGGTGGGCTTCTCGGTGTAGATGTGCTTGCCGGCGGCGATCGCCTTGCGGATGGCGGCCTCGCGGGCGGAGGTGACCTGGGCGTCGAAGTAGATCTCGACGCTCTCGTCGGCCAGTACGGCGTCGAGGTCGCAGCTCACGGCGTCGGGGTCGAGGCCGTGGCGCTCGGCGAGCGCCCTCAGCGCGTGCTCGCGGCGCCCGACGAGGACCGGCTCGGGCCACAGCACATCGCCGTCACCCAGCTCCAGTCCGCCCTGCTCGCGGATGGCGAGGATGGAGCGGACCAGATGCTGGCGGTACCCCATCCGGCCGGTGACGCCGTTCATGGCGATCCGTACGACCCTGCGTGTCATGAGCTTCCCTCTCGCTTTAGAAAGCGCTTTCTATCCCAAGGCAAGCTAGCCTGCCCACAGCACTCACGACAAGACCCGCAGACGACACCCGCGGAAGAACCGCACCGGAGGAATCGATGGCAGTGACGCTGGCGGACGTGGCGGCCCGGGCCGGGGTCTCGGCGGCCACCGTCTCGCGCGTACTGAGCGGCAACTACCCGGTGGCCGGGGCCACCCGCAGCCGGGTGCTGCGCGCGGTGGAGGAGCTGGAGTACGTCGTGAACGGACCGGCCAGCTCCCTGGCCGCCGCCACCTCCGATCTCGTCGGCGTCCTCGTCAACGACATCGCCGACCCGTTCTTCGGGATCATGGCAAGCGCCGTCCAGTCGGAGATGGAGCCGGAGAAGGCCGGCGGGAAACTGGCGGTGGTGTGCAACACCGGCGGCTCCCCCGAGCGCGAACTGACCTACCTCACGCTCCTCCAGCGCCAGCGCGCCGCCGCCGTCGTCCTCACCGGCAGCGCGGTGGAGGACCCCGCGCACACCGAGGCGCTGTCCACCCGGCTGCGCCGGCTGGCCGCCGCCGGCACCCGGGTGGTGCTGTGCGGCAGGCCGCCGCTGCCGGAGGCGGACGGCGACAGCGGCCGGGACGGCGAGAAGGCCGCCATGGACGGCGGGGCGCCGCTCACCGTAGCCTTCGACAACCGCGGCGGCGCCCGCCGCCTGACCGAGCACCTCCTGGCCCTCGGCCACCGCCGCGTCGGCTACGTCGCGGGCCCCGCCGAGCGCACCACCACCCGGCACCGGCTGGAGGGCCACCGGGCGGCGCTGGCCGACCACGACCGCGCCCTCCTCGCGGAGGCCGAGCGCCTCACCGTGCACGGCGCGTACGACCGCTCCTCCGGCTACGACGGCACGCTGGAGCTGCTGCGCCGCGAGCCGGCCCTGACGGCCGTGCTGGCCGCCAACGACACCGTCGCCCTCGGCGTCTGCGCCGCACTGCGCGAGGCGGGCCTGAGCATCCCCGGGGACGTGTCCGTGGCCGGCTTCGACGACCTGCCCTTCAGCGCGGACGCCTCCCCCGCCCTGACCACCGTCCGCATCCCGCTCCACGGCGCGGGCGCCCGCGCCGGACGGCTGGCGCTGGGCCGGGAGTCGGCTCCCCCCGGGGGCGTGGCGACCGTCCGCACCGAGCTGATGGTCCGCGCCTCGACCGCGGCCCCGCGCCCCGACTGACCTGCCCCACAAGCCGGTTGGCGGTCTCCTGCCCGGGCCGCCCGCACCGGCCCGAAAGCGGCGGTGGGCGCGACCGGAGCTCCGGCCGCGCCCACCTGCCGTTTCCCGGCGGGGCCCCTACGGGCGCAGCATCCGCCGGTCGGCCTTGTCGGCCCGGTCCAGCTTCGCGTCGTACGGCGCGAGCGGCGCCGCCTTCCGCGCCGCCGAAGCGTCGGCGTCCAGACCGGCCCACCGCATCAGGGCGTCGGTGGCCAGGGCCCTGTCGTCCTCCTCCAGAGCGGCGATGTTCGCGCCGTGGTTGGCGCCGGGCGCGGTCAGGACGTAGGAGTCCTCACTGCCGCGGCCCAGCCGGAAGGGCTCCGCTCCCCACGGGTCGTTCTCGCCGTAGACGAACAGCATCCGCTCGGCGTCCTTGCGCACCCACTTGTCGATGTCGCGCATCGCCTTCCTGTCGAAGCTCATCGGGATGTCGCGCGGGACGTAGGAGCGCGGGTCGTAGATGCCCGGGTAGCGCAGCAGCCCGTCCAGGTGCGGGGTGTCGAAGCTCGGCGCGCCGAGCTGGGTGCCGGCCTGGTAGTAGTACGGCGTGTAGTACTCCAGGCCCTGGTCGGTGTAGAAGGAGAAGCCCGCCACCTGGTCGACGAAGTCGTACAGTTCGCCGGTGGCCGCGTCCGCCCCGGGCACCTGGCCGCAGTCGGACTCCGATCCGTACTGCCACCAGGCCCACACCAGGTCCAGGCCGACGTTCTCGAAGGCCTTGTCGGCGCTGCCGACGACATCGAAGGTGTAGCCCTCCTCCTTCGCCCACGCCTCGTAGCGGGCCACGATCTCGTCGCGGCGCACGAAGACCTCGCGCTGCACGGCGTTCAGCCGCTCGCGGCACTCGGCGGTGGAGACGGTGGCGAAGAACTCGTCGTAGGCCGAGTCCTCCTTGTTGTTGACGTCGTTGGGCGCGACGTAGGCGACCGTGCCGTCCATGTCGTGCGGGTAGAAGCGGCGGTAGTACGTGGCCGTCATGCCGCCCTTGCTGCCGCCGGTGGAGATCCACTCCTCGTCGTAGATCCGGTGCAGCGCGCGGAAGATGCGGTGCTGGTCGCTGGCCGCCTGCCAGATGTCGAGCTTGGACCAGTCGGCGGGCTGGGGCCGCGACGGGGTGAAGAAGCGGTACTCCATGGAGACCTGGTTGCCGTCGGTCATCCGCGTCGGCTCGCTGCGCGAGGGCGTGGTGCGCAGCCCGTAGCCGGAGGTGTAGAAGACGGTGGGCCGGTCCTCGCCCTTGTGCAGCACCGTCAGGCGCTGCTCGAAGCTGCCCTTGGAGGGCCTGCGGTGGTCGACGGGCTGCCGGTAGCCCAGCACGAAGAAGCGGTAGCCGTCGACCGGCTTCTCCTCGATCAGGCGCATCCCCGGTATCGCGAGGATGCGGTCCTCGATGTCGGTCCCGGCCGCGGTGGCGGCCCCCGCCGACGCGCTGCCGACGCTGACGGTGCCGATGAGCACCAGCAGGGTCAGCAGCGCTCTGAGCGCCTTGCGCATGTGTGCCCTCCCGTGGGCTTGTCCGTGAACGCGGCGAACCTATCCGGCGCAACACCGGACCCGCCAGAGCGGGTTGGCACCCGAATCCGGGAACCGCGCCCGCCGCGCACCGCTCCGCGGGCCGCTCCGGCCGGTGGCCGGAGGAGTTCACCGGTTTGTTACCGGCGTTTGCAAAAATTCCACGGCACCCGGACGCCCGTCCCGGTGCCGCTCCGCGCCGCCCGCGCGGCCCGGCAAGAGAAGAGAGAGCGCCTTCCATGGGCAGACCCCCCACCGTCCGGCTCCGGGCCCGCTCCCGGCCCTTACCCCTCCCCGCCCTGCTGGTCCTGGCCCTGCTGGCCGGACTGCTGGCGGCCCTGTCGCCCGCGAGACCGGCCGCCGCCGTGGCACCCGTGCCCACGCGGGCCATCACCTTCAACATGCAGGGCGGCGGCCTCAAATGGTCCTCCCCGGTGCAGAACCTGATCGGCACGGCCGATCTGGTGGCGCTTCAGGAGGCGCAGACGCCGCCCAGCGGTACGGCGCTCGACGCCACCAACCTGATCCACGACAACCTCGGCGACCTGGACACCACCCCGACCGGTCTGCCCAGCCTCAAGTACAGCCTGCACGAGCTGAGATGGGGCAAGCCCCGGGCGAACCCGGAGACCGGCTACCTGTACTACCTGAAGGTCTACAACCTGCAGGACGCCGGGGAGCCGGTGGATTTGAACGGCAACTCCGGCAAGTCCCTGGCGGTCTGGAGCGCCGTCCGCCCGGACGACGCGATGATCGTCCGGGCGGCCGACTCCCCCAACGCCTCCACGCACTACCTGCGCTCCCGCCCGGCGCTCGGGCTGAAGTTCGGCGACACCTGGTTCTTCGGCATCCACACGGAGTCCAGGCGGTCCGGTGACGCGCAGAACGGGCACGCCAGGGATCTGGTGAGCGCCGTGGCGGACAGCGTGCCCGCGGGCGAGCACTGGCGCGTCCTGGGCGACTTCAACAGCAAGCCCGACACGTTCACCGACACGGCGGGCGGCCACGTCTACTACGCGAGGAAGAGCAACGGGGAACCCGCCCCCACCCAGCAGTCGGGCTACGCGCTGGACTTCATGGTGGCCGACGAGCGGCTCGCCGACCACACCGTGCGGCTGGGATCGAACGGCGGATCGGACCACTACCCCGTGCTGTTCGCCGACCCGGGCGCGACGATCTGCGGGATCTGGAACTTCGTGACGGTCCACTTCCCGTCGAACCTCATGCTGCGGGACGTACTGCGGACCCCCGTGCCGCCGGCCCCCTTCTCACCGGCCGCCGGGAACAGCGTCGCCGCCGAGGACGGCGGGGCCTGCGAGGGCTACGACTCGCGGCCGTCCGCCGTCGTCTCCATGGGCGACAGCTTCATCTCCGGTGAGGGAGGCCGCTGGGCGGGCAACGCCAACACCTCGGCGAGCGGCCATGTGTGGGGCACCGACCGGGCCGCCGTGAACTGCTCCGCGGCCGACGACTGCGAGCACGACCTGACCCGGGTCTACGGCGACAGCTCCTACGCGGAGGGCGGCAACCGGTGCGACCGCTCGGACACCGCGCCGATCATGTCGGCCGAACTCGGCGTCTCCGAGGAGTACCGGTTCAACATCGCCTGCTCGGGGTCGGAGACCCAGCATGTCGTCGAGGAGGAGTTCAAGGGCCAGAAGCCCCAGGTGGAACAGCTCGCGGAGATCGCCGAGGACCATCGCGTCTCCCTGGTGGCGCTCTCCATCGGCGGCAACGACCTGAACTTCTCCGACCTGATCGCCGCCTGCGCGAAGTCGTACATGATCCCCGGCGCCACACCGTGCAAGGACACCGAGGAGGAGGCGTTCGCGGCCGCCCTCGACACCGTGGAGCAGGAGGTCACCGACACCGTCTGGAAGATCCGCGAGACGCTGCGCGACGCCGGCCAGTCCGACACCAGCTACCGCATCGTGCTGCAGTCCTACCCCAACCCACTGCCGCGCGGCGCGGACTTCGAGTACCCGCAGGACCTGATCGACTACAGCCGCTACCGCAGCGGCGGCTGCCCCTTCCGGGACGTCGACGCGGACTGGGCGCACAGTTCCGTGGTGCCCCGGATCAGCGCGATGATCGGCCGGGCCGCCAAGGCGAGCAGCGCGGTCTTCCTCGACCTCCAGAACGCCTTCGCCGGCCATGAGCTGTGCGCGAAGACCGCCCGGCAGGCGACCAGCTCCAACAGCCCGGACAACCGGCTGCCCGCCGCCGACGCCGAGTGGATCCGCTGGGTCCCCTACCTCCTGGACGGGACGAAGGACGTGCCCTGGGAGTCGCAGGGCGACCAGCAGGAGGCCATCCACCCCAACGCCCACGGCCAGCGGGCCATGGGGACCTGCCTGAGCAAGGCGGCCAACCTGCTCAACGACACCGACTGGACCTTCCGGTGCTCCGGCTCCGCCTCGCGGTCCCCGGACGACACCGCCGTCTCCCCCGTCAAGACCCTGGTCGACGCCTCGGTGTGGACCGGCCGGTACGGCGACGACAACCAGGGCCATGTGTACGAGGACCACTACCTGTTCAAGGGGGGCAAGCACGCCCGCTTCGACCCCACCGTGAACCAGGACGGCTCCTCCGCCGCCTACAACGAGGCCGAGGGGCAGCTCCTCGGCCAGGGCTCCCTGGCCGAGGAGCTGGGCAGTCTGCAGGGCACCCCGTTCGAGAACGGCGTCGACACCGCCTTCTCGTCGTACTGCTGCGGCATCCGGACGGCCTTCCAGCTCATCCTGATCCGCGGGGACCAGTACGTCCGGGTCCAGAGGCCGATCGGCAGCGAGCAGAACGAGGTGGTCAAGGGCCCGGGACCGATCGGGGACTTCTTCCACGTCCTGCGGGGCACCCCGTTCGAGGAGGGCATCGACGCCGCCGCCAACGACCACGTCGGCGGCGGTGTGCTGATGTTCCGCGGTGACCTGGTGGGGGTGCTGAACATGACCCTGGAGCAGAACAACGACAGCTGGATCAAGGAGCCGGCCACCATCGCCACCGCGATGCCCGTCCTGGCGGGCACCGGCTTCGACCAGCACGTCGACAGCGCGATCACCCTGTACGGAAGCCTGACCGTCCTCGTCTCGGGCGACCAGGCGGTGATGCTGAACGTGGACCGGTCCGACCTGTCCAAGTCCACCGTCGTCAAGGGCCCCATGTCCCTCACCGGGATGTGGCCCTCCCTGAAGGAGCTGGACTGGCTCCAGGAGCAGCCGTCCCCGCCCCCGCTGGTGGTCCAGCCGCAGGCCCTGATGGCCGGGCCGACACCGCCGGAGGACCCCGAGCCCGAGGGGCCGGGACCGTGGTCCACCGACGCCGCCGACCAGCCCAGGTGCCGCCCCGACGGCATGACGCCCACCGAGGGGGTCAACACCCCGTACTGCCTGGTCTACGACGACAAGGGCCGGGAGCGGATGGGCGAGCGGCACCCGCGGCGGCTGGTCGGCTACTTCACCAGTTGGCGCACCGGGAGGAACGGCGAGCCGATGTACCTGCCGGGGAGCATCCCCTGGGGCCAGGTCACCCACATCAACTACGCCTTCGCCCACATCGAGGACAACCGGGTCTCGGTCGGTGACACCTCCGATCCGGCCAACCCGGCCACCGGGATGACCTGGCCGGGCGTGCCCGGGGCCGAGATGGACCCGGACCTGCCGTACAAGGGCAACTTCAACCTGCTGAACAAGTACAAGAAGCAGCATCCGCGGGTGAAGACCCTGATCTCGGTCGGCGGCTGGGCCGAGACCGGCGGCCACTTCGACGCGGACGGCAACCGCGTCGCCGACGGCGGCTTCTACACCCTGGCCACCAACGCCGACGGCAGCGTCAACCAGCCCGCCATCGACACCTTCGCCGACTCCGCCGTGGACTTCATCAGGACCTACGGCTTCGACGGCGTGGACATCGACTACGAGTACCCCACCGCCCTGGCGGACGCCGGCAACCCGGCCGACTGGCCCGTCGCCAACCCGCGCCGCAAGGGCCTCAACGCCGGTTACACGGCGCTGATGAAGACGCTGCGCGAGAAGCTGGACCGGGCCTCGGCCGAGGACGACCGCTACTACCAGCTCACCGCCGCCGTGTCGGCGTCCGGTTATCTGCTGCGCGGCCAGGAGGACTTCCGCGCCCTGCAGTACCTGGACTTCGCCAACACCATGACGTACGACTTCCACGGCACGTGGAACTCCTACGTCGGCCCGCAGTCCCCGCTGTACGACGACGGGAAGGACGCCGAGCTGACGGCGGCCGGGATCTACGACGAGGAGACGAACCCCGAGTACCAGAAGATGGGGTACTTCAACACCGACTGGTCCTACCACTACCTGCGCGGCGCGCTGCAGTCCGGGCGCATCAACCTCGGCATCCCGTACTACACGCGCGGCTGGAAGAACGTCACCGGCGGCGAGAACGGGCTGTGGGGCACGTCGGAGCTGACCGACCAGAGCCAGTGCCCCGACGGCACCGGCCCCAACGGCAGCACCACGGCCTGCGGCGCCGGCGCCACCGGCATCGACAACCTGTGGCACGACACCGACCGGGGCAGGGAGGTCGCGGCCGGATCGAACCCGATGTGGCACGCCAAGAACCTGGAGAGGGGCATCCCGCCCTCCTACCGCGAGCAGTTCGGGCTGAGCTCCTCCGACCCGGCCAACCAGGTCGACGGCTACACCCGGCACTGGGACGACACCCTCAAGGCGTCCTGGCTGTGGAACGGGGACAAGAAGGTCTTCCTCTCCACCCAGGACGAGCAGGACATCGCGGCCAAGGCCGACTACATCGCCGACACCGGTGCGGGCGGCGCGATGGTCTGGGAGCTGGCCGGTGACTACAACTGCCCCGAGCGGTGGCAGTGCGTCCCCGGCTACACCCTGACCAAGGCGCTGGACAACGCCCTGCGCGACGCCGGCCCCTACGGCAACACCCGCAACGGCGGGACCGAACTGCCCACCGAGGTGGTCGACGTGTCCGCCGAGCTGACCGACTACCCGACCGACACCGCGCAGATGTGGCCCCAGCAGCCCAAGCTGCGCATCACCAACAACACCGACACCCCCCTGCCGGAGGGCACCGAGCTCTCCTTCGACATCCCCACCTCCACCCCTCCCCTGCTGAAGGACGAGGCGTGGCAGGAGATGGAGGACGCCGTCGAACCCGGCCACACCGGACCCAACGCCGGCGGCCTCGACGGGGACTTCCACCGGGTGACGCTCAGACTCGGCTACTGCGAGGACCTGGCACCGGGCGCCTCGCGCGACATCGCGCTGAAGTACTACCTGCCGATCACCGGGCCCGCCAACTTCAAGCTCAAAATCGGCGGACAGGAGTACGGACTGGTCCAGGACCACCGCAAGGGCACCACCACCGTCGAACCCGACGCCTCCGGCGGCGGCGCCGCCTGCAGGGCCGAGGAGTGGGACGCCTCACGCACCTACAACCCGGCCTGGGCGCCGTTCACCCTGTGGCAGACCGGCGACCAGTGGAAGATCGAGGACGTCAACAGCGGCAACCTCCTGGACCACCCGGCCGGGTGGGACCGGGCGCACCTGTACACCCCGCTGAACAACGTCCACCAGCTGTGGAACATCGAGCAGGACGGCGACGACGGGGTGTTCCGCATCACCAACGACAGCAGCGGTGAGGAGCAGTGCCTGGGGGCCCAGAAGAAACTGGCGTCGCTGTCCGTCCGCGACTGCGGCAGCGCCGCGGGCCAGCGGTGGCGGCTGCTCGACGCCGACGGCAACCCCGCCGACGCCCCGCAGCACGGCACCTCCTACACGCTGATCACCCACAACGACACCACCGGCTCGTCGTCCGACTTCGTCGCCGAGCCGCTGAACAGCGGCAACACCGCCGGAACCCACGCCGTCGCCGGTGATCCCGGCGGCATCACCCGCACCGTCGTCTCCCACGGCGGCTACTACTGGAAGGCCAAGTACTGGACCAAGGGCAACACGCCCGACGCCACCGACCCGAACAACCCGTGGACCAGGCTCGGCCCGGTCCCGGCCGGCTGACGCCACCCGCACCACCCGTACCACCCGTACCGACGGCCCGCCGGATTCCCTCCGGCGGGCCGTCGGCCGTTCCCGCCCCCCGTCTCCGCCCACACCCCGTACCGCGTCCGCCGCCCGCGGACGTACGCTCGCCGTCATGACCGACACCACGCCGAACTCCGTGCTGAATTCCGGGGCGAGCACCGCGAAGAACTCCATGACGACCGGACAGGCCCCGCTGGTCGGCGGGCCGACGGGGATGGAGCTGCTGGACTTCCACCGGGAGCCGGAGGACGCGGTCTTCGGCGACGCGCGCGTGGGCTACGTCCTGGTGGCCCTGTGGCACCGGGGGCGGCTGTTGATGGTGCGGGTGCGCGGGCGCGACTGCTGGGAGCTGCCGGGCGGCAAGATCGAGCCCGGCGAGATGCCCCGGCAGGCGGCCGCACGCGAGCTGCGCGAGGAGAGCGGCCAGGAAGTGGCCCCGGAACGGCTGCGGTTCGCCGGTTTCGCCCGCACCGTGGTCGGCCCCGAGCGCCGGATGATGTACGGCGCCCTGTTCACCGCCGAGACGGACGTGCCGGCGCCGTTCACCCCCTGCGAGGAGATCGCCGCCGTCCACTGGAGGGAGGGCTCCGAGCCGCTGGAGGGCGGGGCGGTGCGGACGGCGGACGAATATCTGGCTGCGCTCTGCCGCCCCTGACCCGTACGGTCGGCCCCATGCCCGCACCCGGAGGTTTCTCCTACGACGTGTACGGCGACGGCACGGTGACCGTCGCCCACCACGGCCGCCCGGTCACCACCCTGCGCGGCGAGCGCGCCCGGCGCTTCCTGGCGGAGGCGGAATCGGGCGATCCGCAACTGGTGATGGCCCGCTGGACGGGGAACTACCGGCGCGGCAACGAGCGCACGGCCCGCGACCACCCGCGCAACCGCCGCTGAGCGCGCCCCCTGAGCAGGGGGCGCGCTCAACGGCGTGGAAGCGCTCGGTGAAAGGGCTCGCTCACACCCCCGCGCCCGCGGGCACGCCCGCGTAGGTGCGCCACAGCTCCGCGTACCGCCCGCCGCGCTCCAGCAGCTCCGCGTGGGTGCCGTCCTCCACCACCCGGCCGTGGTCCAGGACCACCACCCGGTCCGCGCGGGCGGCCGTGGTGAGGCGGTGGGCGACGACCAGGGTGGTGCGGCGGCCCGCCAGGCGGTCGGTGGCCTGGTTGACCAGCGCCTCGGTGGCCAGGTCCAGGGCCGCGGTGGCCTCGTCCAGCAGCAGGATGTCCGGGCCCACCAGCTCCGCGCGGGCCAGGGCGATCAGCTGCCGCTGCCCGGCGGAGAGGTTGCGCCCCTTCTCGGCGACCGGGTGCAGATAGCCGCCGGAGAGCGTGGCGATCATGTCGTGCGCGCCGACCGCCCGCGCGGCGGCCTCCACCTCGGCGTCGGTGGCGTCGGGACGGCCGTAGGCGATGGCGTCGCGCACCGTGCCCGGGAAGAGGTACGACTCCTGCGGCACCACCCCGAGCCGGTGGCGGTAGCCGGCCAGGTCCAGCTCGCGCAGGTCGACTCCGTCCACCCGGACGGTGCCCGAGGTCGGGTCGTAGAACCGGGCCACCAGCTTGACCAGCGTGGACTTGCCCGCGCCCGTCTCGCCGACGAAGGCGACCGTCTGCCCGGCGGGGATCTTCAGGTCGATGCCGGACAGCGCGTTCTCACCGCCCTCCCCGGCCCCGCTCCCGTCCCCGCCGGCGTTGTACCGGAAGGCGACGTCCTCGAAGACGATCTCGCCGCGCAGCCGGCCCACCTCGCGCGGCTCCTTCGGCGGCGGCGTCGTCGTCCGCTCGCGCAGCAACTCCTGGACGCGGCCCAGGGAGACGACCGCCTGCTGGTAGCCGTCGAAGACCTGCGAGAGCTGCTGCACGGGGGCGAAGAACAGCTCGATGTAGAGCAGGTACGCCACCAGCGCGCCCGCCGTCAGCGTGCCGTCGCCCACCCGGTTCGCCCCGACGATCAGCACGGCGGCGGTCGCCAGGGAGGCGAGGAACTGGATGAAGGGGAAGTACACCGAGATCAGCCACTGGCCGCGCACACGTGCCCGGCGGTAGCCGTCGCTGAGCTCGGCGAAGCGGCGCGCGTCGCGCTCCTCGCGGCGGAACGCCTGCACGATCCGCAGACCGGCCACGCCCTCCTGCAGAGCGGCGTTGACGCCGCTGACGCGCTCGCGCGCCAGCTCGTACGCCTTGATGCTCTGG
Source organism: Streptomyces sp. ICN903 (assembly GCF_022015835.1). Classification (NCBI taxonomy): domain Bacteria; kingdom Bacillati; phylum Actinomycetota; class Actinomycetes; order Kitasatosporales; family Streptomycetaceae; genus Streptomyces; species Streptomyces sp. ICN903. Next base: position 14,837 of record NZ_JAKMAY010000040.1, read on the forward strand.
CGGCGGAAGAAGACCGTGCCTATCACCAGCGGCGGCAGGGTCGCCAGGACCACCAGCGCCAGCCCCGCGTCGATGACGACGAGGGCGACCATGATGCCGAAGAAGGTCAGCACCGCGACGATCGCCTGGACCAGCCCGGTCTGCAGGAAGGTCGTCAGGGCGTCCACGTCGGTGGTCATCCGGGTCATGATCTTCCCGGTCAGCTCGCGCTCGTAGTAGTCGAGCCCGAGGCGCTGGAGCTGGGCGAAGATCTTGACGCGGAGGGTGTAGAGGATCCGCTCGCCCGTGCGGCCGATGGCGCGGGTCTCACCGGTCTGCGCGGCCCACTGCACCAGGACGACGACCAGCGCCAGCGCGGAGGCGGCCCAGACCGCCCCGAGCGCCGCCTGCTGGACGCCCTCGTCGATGCCGTGCCGCACCAGGACCGGCAGCAGCAGCCCGGCGACCGCGTCGATCACGACCAGCAGCAGGCTCAGCAGCAGCGGCCCGCGGAAGCCGCGCAGCAGGTGCCGCAGCCCGTAGGCGGACTCGGCGGCCGCGGCGCGCTCCTCGTCGATACCGGGGGTGTCGTCGGCCGGGGGCAGGGCGGCGACCTTGTCGAGCATCTCGGGGGTGGCCGGGACCCCGGCCAGGGCCCCCGCGAAGCCCGGCCCTCCGCCGGTGGCCGGGGTGGGCGCGCCGGGGGTGGTGCCGGCGGTGTCCTCCGGATCCCCCTCCCGGATCCACAGATCGGGGGTGACGCCGTCGACCCGGCCGTCGGACCCGCCGTCCCCGGAGCCCGCCTCGGAGTCCGTCCCGGAAGCGCCTTGGGCCGCGGCGGCCTGCCCGGCCGGGTCGCGTTCGACGCCGCCCAGTTCGTCGGGGTCGCTGAGCAGCCTGCGGTACAGCTCGCAGCGCTCCTGGAGCTCGGCGTCGGTGCCGGCGTCCACCAGCCGCCCGCCGTCGAGCACGGCGATGCGGTCGGCCAGGGAGAGGGTGGAGCGGCGGTGGGCGATCAGCAGGGTGGTGCGGCCTGCCATCACCCCGCGCAGCGCCTCGTGGATCTCGTGCTCCACCCGGGCGTCCACGGCGGAGGTCGCGTCGTCCAGCACCAGCAGCCTGGGGTCGGACAGGATGGCGCGGGCCAGGGCGATGCGCTGGCGCTGGCCGCCGGAGAGGGTCAGGCCCTGCTCGCCGACGGCTGTGTCGTAGCCCTCGGGCAGGTCGGAGATGAAGCCGTCGGCCTGGGCGGCGCGCGCGGCGGCCCGCACCTGCTCGTCGGTGGCGTCGGGGTGGCCGTAGGCGATGTTGGCGCGGACGGTGTCGGAGAACAGGAAGCTGTGCTCGGGCACCAGGCCGATGGCCGCGCGCAGCGAGGCGGAGGTCAGCTCGCGCACGTCGTGGCCGCCGACCCGCACCGCGCCGGAGGTCACGTCGTAGAAGCGCGGCAGCAGCAGCGAGACGGTGGACTTGCCGCTGCCGGAGGTGCCGACGACGGCGACGGTCTCGCCGGGCGAGATGCTCAGCGAGAAGTCCTCCAGCACCGGCCGCGCGTCGGGTCCGGTGTCGTAGGAGAAGCCGACGCGGTCGAACTCGACGGTGGCGGGGGCGTCGGGCGGCAGCTCGCGGGCGTTCTCGCTCTCGCGGATGGCCGGTTCGGTGTCGATCAGCTCCAGGACGCGCTCGACGCCCGCCCGCGCCTGCTGGCCGACCGTCAGCATCATGGTCAGCATCCGCACCGGCCCGACGAGCTGGGCGAGGTAGGTGGAGAAGGCGACGAAGGTGCCCAGGGTGATCTGGCCGCGGGTGGCCATCCAGCCGCCGAAGGCGAGCATCGCGACCTGGCCGAGGGCGGGTACGGCCTGCAGCGCGGGGGTGTAGCGCGCGTTCAGCTTCACCGTGCGCAGCCGGGCGGCGAACAGCTCGCGGCCGGCCGAGCGCAGTTTGCCGGTCTCCTGCTCCTCCTGGCCGAAGCCCTTGACCACGCGCACACCGCTGACGGCCCCGTCCACCACGCCCGCCACGGCGCCGGCCTGGGCCTGGGCGTACCAGCTGGCGGGGAAGAGCCGGTCGCGGCTGCGCCTGGCGATGAACGTCAGGGCCGGCGCGACGGCCAGCGCCACCAGCGTCAGCAGTGGCGAGAGCGAGACCATCACGACCAGCGAGATGACGAAGAGCAGGATGTTGCCGATCATCATCGGCGTCATGAACAGCAGGCCCTGGATGAGCTGGAGGTCGCTGGTGCCGCGTCCGACGACCTGGCCGGTGGACAGCTCGTCCTGCCGCCGCCCGTCGAGGCGGGCGATGGAGCCGTACATCTCGGTGCGCAGGTCGTGCTGGACGTCGAGCGCGAGTCTGCCGCCGTAGTAGCGGCGCACGTACGTCAGCCCGTAGACCGCGACCGCGGCGGCGACCAGCAGCCCGATCCACAGGCCGAGCCCGCCTCCGCCGCCTATGACGATGTCGTCGATGATCACCTTGGTGACCAGGGGGACGAGCGCCATCACGGCCATACCGGCGAGCGAGGCGCCCAGCGACAGCAGCACGTTGCGGCGGTAGCGCCAGCAGTACGCGGTCAGCCGCCGTGCCCAGCCCGGCCGCCGCGCTTCCTCCGCCTCCCCCGTGTCCCCGGCTTTCCCGGTCTCCCCCGCCTGCGTACCCGCCACTTCCGGTTACCTCCCGCTGGCTCTGCGTCGCCGTGTGCGACCGTGTGTCGCCCTGTGTGTCCACTGCACCAGTGGACCAACGCGCGGGCGACCGTATTTCATCCCGCTGGAGGGAAGGAGGACCGCTCTCCGGTGGCGGGGACCGCGTCGGCCCCGTCGGTGAGGAGCTGTGGACGAAAAGGGGGCGCGGCCCGGAGAGCCAGGCATTCTCTCCGGACCGCGCCCTTGGTGGGGCCGCGGCGTCGACGGGCGGTGCGTGCCAGCACCCCCCACAGGACCGGCTCTCCGCCCGTCCGCTCGATCGGCCCGCCCCGCGGTGAGGAGGTGACCGCGAGGCCCGCCGGACCGCTCGCGCCGCCTGTCCGGGGCGTGCACGGCGACCGGCCGTTTCAGTGGGGTCCCAAGTGGTGCGGACCCCGGTTTCCGCCGGAAGGTTTCGTCAGATGGCGAACACCTCCGCGCCGTCTCCCTTCGCACCGTCCGGCCACGCGCAGAGGATCTCCGGCGCGGAACGGCTCCCGGACCCTCCGGCGCTCCCGGACCCCTCGGGGGCGCAGGCCGGCGCGCCCGCGCCGCCTGCCTCCCCCGTGCGCTCCGGCGCGGCGGCGAGCACCAGCGCCGAGGGCGCGTGGGGCGCCGGCGCCGCGAGCGCCGCGCCGCACAGCGGGGCGAGCGTGCCCGCGGCCAGCAGGCCGCTCACCAGGGCGCACTTCACCGCGTTCCGCATGACGCGTCCTTCCGTCGGGGTGTAACGGATAGCGAACGTGAGTCTGTCGGGAAGCGGCGCCGGATGCACCTTCGACGATCATTTCGAGTAACGTTGCGTATTAAATGAGTAGCCTGCAGTAACCCCCGGGGGTACAGGACCACTGCGCCGATCACCAGCGACATTGTGATCGATCGCTTTCGCGGGTCTCGAAACGCTGTGCATACGTCCGGATACGCAACGTTCCAAACGTGACCGAAAAGCAGGGGGTCCGGGCCGGCGAAACCCACGCGGCGGCGCCCCGCGAGCACGCTTCTGAAAGCGATTGCAGCCGCAATAACCGCCGCGACCGCCCCCGCCCGGCCGGGCGCACCCCTCAGCGCCCCGCGGGCACCACCGGAAAGCCGACCCCCGTCATCTCCTCCGACATCGCCCACAGCCGCCGCGCCGCCACCGGGTCGCTCGCCGCCGCGCTGCGCCCCACCAGCGTCGGCCCGCCCCGCGCCTCCGCCACACCGTCCGGGCCGACGTAGCTCGCGCCGGGCAGGTCCGCCGTCGCCGCGTACAGGGTCGGCAGGGCGCCGGCCCGGTCGTCCTGGGCGAGGAACCTGTTGCCGAACCGCATGACGGTGCGGGCCAGGGGGCTGGCCGCATGACTCTGGAGGTTGGTGGCCGCGTATCCGGGGTGGGCGGCCAGGGCGCGGACCGGGGAGCCCGACTCCGTCAGACGGCGCTGGAGCTCCAGGGTGAACAGGAGGTTCGCCAGCTTGGACTGGGCGTAGGCGCCGCGCGGGGAGTAGCCCGCCTCCAGGTTCGGGTCGTCGAACCGGATCGTCGCGCCACCCCAGCGGTGCGCGGCGGAGGCCAGCGTGACGACGCGGCCGGTGACGTGGGGCAGGAGCAGGTTCGTCAGCGCGAAGTGGCCGAGGTGGTTCGTGCCGAACTGCGTCTCGAAGCCGTCCCGCGTGCGCCGTCGCGGGATCATCATCACGCCGGCGTTGTTGATCAGCAGGTCCAGGGGGCGGCCCTGCCAGTCCTCCGCGAAACCGCGCACGGAGGGCAGGTCCGCCAGGTCCAGGCGGCGCACCTCCGTGCTGCCGTTCACCGTCGCCGCCGCCGCGATACCCCGCTCCACGTCCCGTACGGCGAACACCACATGCGCGCCCGCGCGGGCCAGCGCGTCCGCCGTGGTGAGTCCGATGCCGCTGTTGGCGCCCGTGACGACGGCCGTGCGGCCGGCGAGGTCGGGCAGGGAGGCGGCATTCCATCGCTTGCTCTGGTCGGTTGCCATGACCTCAAAGTAGACGATGACAACAATGATGGCAATGACTACAAAGGTGCCGGTGTCAACATCGGGATACGATGGCCCCTATGTCCCGGAGCCGCCCCTACCACCACGGCGACCTGCGCGCCGCCCTGCTGGAGAGTGCCGAGCGCACCCTGCGGGAGAAGGGGGTCGCCTCCCTGTCCCTGCGCGAGCTGGCCCGCGAGACCGGCGTCAGCCACGCGGCACCCGGCCGCCACTTCAAGGACAAGCAGGCCCTGCTCGACGCCCTGGCCCTGACCGGCTACGACCGGCTGGCCCGGGCCCTCGAGGGCGCCGACGACCCCGCGCTCCCGCTCCAGCCCCGCCTGACCGCCCTCGCCCGCGCCTACCTCGCCTTCGCCGCCGGGAACGCCGAACTCCTGGCCCTCATGTACGCCCGCAAGCACGAGCCCGGGGCCGCCGAGCAGATGGCCGCCGGGGTCGACCGGACGGTGGGCTTCTTCGAGCGGGTGATCGCGGACGCCCAGCGGCGCGGCGAGATCGTCGAGGCCGACCCGGAACGCCTCACCCTCTTCACCGGCGCCGCCCTCCACGGCATCGCCGGCTTCACGGCGGGCGGCATGCTGGAGCCGGCCGAGGCCCTCGGCATGACCGATGACCTGGTCCACCACCTGCTGCACGGCCTCAGGCCCCGCTGATCCCCGCCCGGCGGCGGGCATGCCCGGTGCGGGCCTCTGCCGCCGTGGAACCGCCGCGCCGAGGGGCGCCGGCGAACAGCGCCCCTCGGCGCGAAGGGATCAGTGCGCGAAGCGGTCGAACTCCCCTGCCTTGATCCCCTCGATGAACGCGGCCAGGCCCGCCCGGCTCGCGGCGAGGACGAGCCCCGGCTCGTCACTCTCCCGTATGAGCACGTCGTCGCCCCGCCGCGCGACCTCCACGCAGTTGGGGCCCTCGTTCCCCGAGAACGAGGACTTCTGCCATTCGAGTTCTTCGGCCATACCGAACTCCCTCACAGTTCTCGCGCGATGCGGTGGATGACGTCCCTCGACTCCTCTTCCCCGAGCGAGACGCTCTCCGCCACGTCGAGTAGCTTCCGGTGCCGCTGAAGCTCTGCCTCCGCGTCCCAGTAGCTTCCACCCAGATGGGTGTCCATCTGAACGGTGTCCAGTTGGGGAACGATCCCTCCCGCATAGAGGATCGGTTGCGTCACCTCGATGAACCGCTCGTTACTGAAGGGCATGACCCGGATCGTGACCGCAGGACGCTCGGACGCCTCCAGCAGATGCCGAAGCTGCCCCTGGGTCACCTCGCGGCCGCCGAAGCGCATCCGCAGAGCCGCTTCGTGGATGACCACGTCAAGCGGTGGGGGACTGCCTCTGTCCAGGATCGCCTGGCGCCTCATCCGGTACTCGACCCTCGCCTCGATCTCCTCGGCCGGCAGGTTCGTCACCACACTGCTGAACAGGGTCCGCGCGTACTCCTCCGTCTGAAGAAGACCGGGCATCGAGAGCGTCTGGATGGACCGCAGGTAGGCGGCATGGTGCTCCAGTTCGGCAATGTCCAGGAAAGCGGGGTGCAGGACGCCGCGGTACTCCTCCCACCAGAACGCTCCGCGCCGCTCCCGCGCGATGGCACAGAGGGCATCGACGTACTCGGCGTCCATGCAGGCGTAGAAGGTGGCGAGGCGGCGGATGCGCTCTTCGCTGATCCCCATGCGCCCCGACTCGATGTTGCTCACCCTCGCGTGGTCGACACCGAGCAAACCGGCGGCCTCCCGGGCGGTCTTGCCCGCCCGCTCCCGGAGTTTCCTCAACTCCGCACCCAACCGCATCTGTCTGACGGTAGGAGCATCTCTTGGGGGCATGGCTCCAACAGTCCCTTTCCATAGCCGCCTTCGCGCCTGCCGCGTACCTATATCACGACGCCACTCGCACGAGGGAAGATCCTCTGCAACCTTGTACCGGTACACATGTGTACCCTACTGTCCGTACCCGTACCGCTACGCACGTCGGTAAATCCGCAGTGCGGTCGTCCGTCCGCGCCCGTCCACGGGCGTGCTCGGGGGACGACAGAGCCACGGTGGCGAGCGCGAGCGGCGACCGTATCCGTTCACAGGGGGCACACCATGACCGACCCGACACCCGCCACCGTGCTCGTCAACGCGCTTCAGCGAGCCCGCACTTACGAGCTGCGTGCCCCGAACATCCCGGAGACCGTGAAGGTCGCGCGTGACATGGTGGCCGGACTGCTCGACGCCAGCGGCCACTCGGCGCTGGCGGAGACGGCCCGGCTACTGGTCTCCGAGGTCGTCTCGAACGTCCACCTCCACACGAAGGTGCCGCTGCTCACCCTGGAGGCGACGGTCGGAAGAGACCGGATCAGGGTGTCCGTCCAGGACGACGACACCACGGGCGCCCCCTCGTCCCCCGGAGCCGGCGTACCGCCCGAGGCCGAGCACGGCCGCGGCCTCCTCCTGGTCCGGGAACTCGCCGCCGCCTGGGGAACGGTGTGGCACAGCGGGCTGCAACCCTCCGGCAAGAGCGTGTGGTTCGAACTGCGCGGCACACGCGCCGGCCGGACGACGTGATGGGCACCGTGCTCCTCGGCCTGCTGGCCTTCACCGCCGGTGTCGCCGTCACCGGCGTCGTCCTCTCCCGCGCGCTGATGCCGCAGCCGCCCGCCAAGCCCTGCGAAGCCTGCCTCGGCGGCCCCCGTGGTCACCGCGCGGACGGCCGCTGACCACGGAGACAGTCGGGCGGGCCTACCGCTACGCCCGGCCGGCCGCGATCTGCCGGGACATGATCGTCGTCAGCTCGTAGGCGGTGTGGGAGGCGGCCACCGAGGTGATCTCGGCGTGGTCGTAGGCGGGGGCGACCTCGACCACGTCGGCCGAGACCAGGTTGCAGGAGGCGAGCCCGCGCAGGATCTCCAGCAGTTCGCGGGAGGTCATGCCGCCCGCCTCCGGGGTGCCGGTGCCGGGGGCGTGGGCCGGGTCGAGGCAGTCGATGTCGATGGAGACGTACAGCGGGCGGTCGCCGATGCGCTGCCGGAGCTGGTCGGCGACCTCGTCCACGCCGCGCCGCATCACGTCGGCGGAGGTGACGATGCCGAAGCCCATCTTGGCGTCGTCGGTGAGGTCCTTCTTGCCGTACAGCGGGCCGCGGGTGCCGACGTGGGAGAGGGCGGAGGTGTCGAGGATGCCCTCCTCCACCGCGCGCCGGAAGGGCGTGCCGTGGGTGTACTCGGCGCCGAAGTAGGTGTCCCAGGTGTCCAGGTGGGCGTCGAAGTGGAGCAGGGCGACGGGGCCGTGCCTGCGGGCCACCGCGCGCAGCAGGGGCAGGGCGATGGTGTGGTCGCCGCCGAGCGTCATCAGCCGGGCGCCGGTGTCCAGCAGTTCGCCGGCCGCCTGCTCCACCGTCTCGACCGCCTCGTGGATGTCGAAGGGGTTGGCGGCGATGTCGCCCGCGTCGGCGACCTGGGCGAGCGCGAAGGGCGAGGCGTCCTGGGCCGGGTTGTAGGGGCGCAGCAGGCGGGAGGCCTCGCGGACGGCGTTGGAGCCGAAGCGGGCGCCGGGCCGGTAGGAGACGCCCGAGTCGAAGGGCACCCCGACGACGGCGACGTCGGCGCGGCCCACCTCGTCCAGGCGGGGCAGGCGGGCGAAGGTCGCCGGGCCCGCGAAGCGCGGGATACGGGAGGAGTCGACGGGTCCGCGGGGCTGCTGCTGATCGCTGCTCATGCGGCCGAGGGTAGGCAGGGGCCCGCCCCGGCGGACATGTACGGATCCGACAGCCGACCGCTCTCTTTTGGACGGCTCGTACAGGGGGCGGCGCGTGCGGCGGGGCGCCGTGCGGATGCGGCGGATGCACGGCGGGGCGCCACGGGCCCACGCGGATCGCCCGGCGGGCCCCCTCGGGAGACAATGCACCCATGCCGATAACCGCCGCCCCCTCCCGCTCCGCGCTGATCGACCACCTCGTCCGCACCCGTATCGCCGGGGACGTCGCCACTCCGCGCGAGAACAACCTGGACCACTACCGCCGGCTCGCCAACGGCGACCGGCACTACTGGCTGGGCCTGGAACTGGGCGACCGCTGGGGTGACGAGCAGGACGTGCTGGCGGTGATGGCCGAGCGCTGCGGGGTCGTCGACGACCCCGGGCACCGCCAGGGCCAGGACACCATCGACCCGGAGCTGACGGTGGCCGCCCTGGACCGGGCGGCGGTCGAGCTGCGCAAGGCCGCGGAGGCCGGCCACCGGGTGCTGTTCGCCACCGGCCATCCGGGTGCGCTGATCGATCTGCACAGCAAGGTGGCGAACGCGCTGCGGCTGGCCGGGTGCGAGATCGTACGGGTGCCGCTGGGGCTGATCGCGGATCAGGGCGTGGTGGTGCAGCTCGCGGACATCGCGATGCACGAGCGCGGGGCGACGCTGTGGCACACCCACTCCCCCGAGCCGATGACCGCGATCCTCGACGCCCTCCGGCGCGAGGGCGAGCCGCTGCCCGACCTGGTCTTCGCCGACCACGGCTGGGCGGGCTGCGCGGCGCAGCACGGCATCACCACGGTCGGCTTCGCCGACTGCAACGACCCGGCGCTCTTCCTCGGCGAGGCGGAGGGCACCCTCGCGGTCACCGTCCCCCTGGACGACCATGTGATCAATCCGCGCTACTACGAGCCGATGACCGCCTACCTGCTGGAGGCGGCGGGGCTGACGCCCGCGTAGCGCAGCGGCGGGCGGCGCCGGATTCCGGCCAGGAGCCCGCGCGGCCGGGCGAGGAGCCGCCCCGCTCCTCCCCGGCCACCGTTCTCCCACACGGTCCGGAGCATCACCGGAACAGGCAGCACCACAGCCGGCTGCGAACACTTCCGCGCCCTCCGTCGCCCTTCCCGGTCGATCGAGCGATCAGTGACATCTCACGGTCCACTCACCAGGAAAGGACGGTTTCGACGTGCAGGTAACGGAATCCTTTTTCTTCAGACTGGCGGCGACGCTCGCCGTTCCGCTCGGGATCACCGCCCTGCTATTCATTCCTCAGCAGGTCCGCGAATCCCGGCTCAGACGGAGAGGGGTGACCGTGGACGCCGTCTGCCTGGAGCGCGTCCGCCGGGGAGGGGGCAGTGTGACGCGGGTCAACTGCACCTACCGGACGCCGGACGGGAGGGAGTACGAGGCTCTCGTGAACCCACCTTCACCCGTGCCGAGACCTGGCGGGAGCTTCACGGTCGTCTACGACCCGGTCAATCCCCGGAAGGTGGACAGTTCTCACTACCTCGGGTCCGTCGACTCGCGGGTCGGCCACATCATCCAGTCCGTTTTCGGCGTCCTGGTGGCGGCACTGCTGGTAATGCTCGCCGCCTCATGACCGGCACCCCGGTCATGAGGCGGCCCTTCCGCGGCGGGACGGTTGCTCTCCTCCGCGAGGAGACCCCGGGTTCACCACGGAAGGCCACTCCGAAGCCCTCCTGCCCGTTGGTAGGTTCGGAGGGTGCTCTTTCTACTGGGGTCGATGTCCGCCGCTCTGTCCGTGTACTTCCTGCAGGGTGGAATCCGGCGCCTGGTGTTCATCGTCCGGGAGCGGCACGGAGTGCGGCACGGTGAGACGACCGTCGGCGTCTGCACCGGCTACCAGTGGACGGTCAACGGCGGCGTGTTCGGTGTGGTGCGGTACGAGGACACCGAAGGACGCAGCCGCGAAGCGTTCACCGCTCCCGCTTCCCGCCTCCCGCTGAAGGTGGGGGAGACCGCGCTCGTCGCCTACAGTCCCGGGAACCCGGCGCACCGGGGAGTGGTCAACGGCGAGTCCAGGCCGGTCATCGTGGACGTGTTCGACGTGCTCAGGTTCTTCGTGGGCACCGGGCTCGCGGCCTTCTTCTCGCTCGTCTTCTTCTGGACGTTCGCCTCCTAGCCGCAGAAACACCGCACCGGCCCGGGCACCGCCCTCAGCCGCGCGGAACCCGCACCACGCCCTCCTGCATCACCGTGATCGCCAGCCGCCCGTCGGCGGTGAAGATCCGGCCGTGGCCGAGTCCGCGGCCGGCCTGGGAGGTGGGGCTGGACTGGTCGTACAGCAGCCACTCGTCCACCCGGAAGGGGCGGTGGAACCACATCGCGTGGTCCAGGCTCGCGCCCACCACGTCCCCGACCGTCCAGCCGCCGCGGCCGTGGGCGAGCAGGACGGGCTCCAGCAGGCTCATGTCGGAGATGTAGGCGGCCAGGCAGAGGTGGAGCATCGGCCGGTCGAGGTCGCCGTCGAGCTTGCCGGCCGTACGGAACCACACCTGGGAGCGCGGCTCGCGCGGCTGTCCGGCCGTCGCGTACGGCGGCTGGGTGACGTAGCGCAGGTCGACCGCCGCCCGCGCCTCGGCGAGGCGGTCGGCGACGCCGGGGTCGCTGAACAGATGGGCGTGGCGCGGCAGCAGGTCGGTGGAGTTCGGCAGCGTCTCCGGGTCCGGGGCGGCCGGCATCGGCTCCTGGTGCTCCAGCCCGTCCTCGTACGTCTGGAAGGAGGCCGACAGGTGGAAGATCGGCTGCCCGTGCTGGACGGCGACGACCCGGCGGGTGGTGAAGGACCGCCCGTCGCGGATGCGGTCGGCCGTGTAGACGATCGGCGCGGCCGGGTCGCCGGGGCGCAGGAAGTAGGCGTGCAGCGAGTGCGCGAGCCGGTCGTCGGGGACGGTGCGGAAGGCCGCGACGAGCGCCTGCGCGGCCACCTGCCCGCCGAAGACCCGGGGGACGACCGCCGGGCGGCTCTGGCCGCGGAAGATGTCGCGGTCGATCCGCTCCAGGTCGAGCAGGCCGACCAGGTCCAGCAGGGCGGACGGGGGCGCCTGGCCGGTGCCCCCGTCCGTGCCGTTGTCGCTCATGGAAGGGGTGTTTCCTCTACTCGGTTCCGTACCCGGCCGTCTCGCGCCGGGCCGCTCACAGGCCCATCGACTTGGCGACGATGGACCGCATGACCTCGCTGGTGCCCCCGTAGATGCGGGTGACGCGGGTGTCGGCGTACAGGCGCGAGATCGGGTACTCCCGCATGTAGCCGTAACCACCGTGCAGCTGGAGGCACTTGTCGATGACCTTGGCGGCGGTCTCGGTGGTGAACAGTTTGACGGAGGCGGCGTCGGCGGGGGTCAGCTCCCCGGCGTCCAGGGCGTCCAGCGCACGGTCCACGACCGCCTGCATGGCGTCCACGTCCGCCTGGCAGTCGGCGAGCACGAACTTGGTGTTCTGGAAGGAAGCCACGGGCTTGCCGAAGACCGTGCGGTCCCTGACGTACTCCTGGGCGAAGCGGACGGCGGCGGCGGACTGCGCGTAGGCGCCGACCGCGATGCCGAGGCGCTCCTGCGGGAGGTTGTGGGTGAGGTAGGAGAACGCCTTGCCCTCCTCGCCGAGCAGGTCCTCGACGGGGACCTTGACATCGGTGAAGGACAGCTCGGCGGTGTCGGAGGACTTCAGGCCCAGCTTGTCGAGGTTGCGGCCGACGGCGTAGCCCTCGCTTTTGGTGTCCACCACCAGGATGGAGATGCCCCCGCGGCGGTCCTCGGGGGTCGGCGGGGCGGTGCGGCAGCAGACCAGGACGCGGTCGGCCTGGACTCCGCCGGTGATGAAGGTCTTGGCGCCGTTGAGTATGTAGTGCGTGCCGTCCTCGGAGAGCTTCGCGGTGGTCTTCATGCCGGCCAGGTCCGAGCCGGCGCCGGGCTCGGTCATGGCGATGGCGGTCATCATCTCGCCGGTGACGAAGGGCGGCAGCCAGCGCCGCTTCTGCTCCTCGTTGGCGTACTTCAGCAGGTAGGGCAGGCACAGCGCGGTGTGGACGCCGGAGCCGCCGAAGCTGACGCCGGCACGGGCTGTCTCCTCGGAGATGACGGCGCTGTACTTGAAGCTGGTCTCGCCCGCGCCGCCGTACTCCTCGGGCACCTCGATGCCGAAGACGCCCAGCTCACCGAGCTTGAGGTAGAGCTCGCGGGGGACGTGGCCCTGCTTCTCCCACTGCTCGTAGTGGGGCACGACCTCGGCGGCGATGAAGTCGCGGATGGTCTCGCGGAACGCCTCGTGGTCCTCGTTGAACACCGTGCGACGCACGTCATCGCCTCCTGGGGCCGGAAAACTAGCCGGAAAAACTAAGCGCTTGCTCAGACGCAAGTTACCGAAGGGGCGAATCCGCTGTCCAGGGGTGTTCCGGCGGTTGTCCGCCGCTGTGGGCGGTGTCATACGCGCGGGAGGGGAAGCGGGCGGTCACCCGGGGCGGGTACGGCAGGGACAG
>NZ_JAKMAY010000400.1:0-4317 GCF_022015835.1 Streptomyces sp. ICN903
GGGTGGGCCTTGGGCCGGTTGAGGCGGGCGACGACGCGGCGGGCCTGGCGCAGCGCGTCGGGCTCGTCCACCGCGAAGTGGTCGGCGAGGCCGGAGACGCGGGCGTGCATGCCGGCGCCGCCCAGTTCCTCGTCGTCGGCCTCCTCGCCGGTGGCCATCCTCACCAGCGGCGGTCCGCCGAGGAACACCTTGGCGCCCCGGTCCACCATGATCACGTGGTCGGACATGCCGGGGACGTAGGCGCCGCCGGCGGTGGAGTTGCCGAAGACGACCGCGATCGTGGGGATGCCGGCCTCGCTGAGCCGGGTGAGGTCGCGGAAGAGGGCGCCGCCGGGGATGAAGATCTCCTTCTGGCTGGGCAGGTCCGCCCCGCCGGACTCCACCAGGCTGATGAGCGGCAGCCGGTTGGCCCGGGCGATCTCGTTGGCCCGCAGCGCCTTCCTCAGCGTCCAGGGGTTGCTGGCCCCGCCGCGCACGGTCGGGTCGTTGGCGGTGATCAGGCACTCGACGCCCTCGACCACGCCGATGCCGGTGACCAGCGAGGCGCCGACGGTGTGGTCGCTGCCCCAGGCCGCCAGCGGGGACAGTTCCAGGAAGGGCGTGTCGGGGTCGAGCAGCAGCTCTACGCGTTCGCGGGCCAGGAGTCTGCCGCGCCCGCGGTGGCGGGCGAGGTACTTCTCGCCCCCGCCGGCCAGGGTCTTGGCGTGCTCGGCCTCCAGTGCGTCGAGTTTCGCGAGCATCGCCTCGCGGTTGGCGGCGTACTCCGGCGCCGTGGTGTCCAACGCCGAGCGCAGCACGGTCACAGCAGCTCCTCGGGTATGTCGATGCGGCGGGAGCGCAGCCACTCCCCCAGCGCCTTGCCCTGCGGGTCGAAGCGGGCCTGGGAGGCCACGCCCTCACCGAGGACGCCGTCGATCACGAAGTTCAGGGCGCGCAGGCCGGGCAGCACATGCCTGGTGACGGGCAACTCGGCTGCCTCCGGCAGCAGTTCGCGCAGCCGGTCGGTGGTGAGGGTGTGCGCCAGCCAGCGCCAGGTCCACTCGTCGCGCGCCCACACGCCGATGTTGGCGCTGCCGCCCTTGTCGCCGCTGCGCGCCCCGGCCACCGACCCCAGCGGCGCCCGCCTGGTGGCGTTCAGGCTCTCCTGCGGCAGCGGCTCGGGCAGCGGCGGCTCGGCCACCGGTTCCAGGGGCCGGGTGGTGCGGGGCGGCGGCACCGCGATCCGCCGCCCGTCGGGCAGTACGGCCGTGTGCGGCACCTCGGCCGCGTCCAGGTACGCCGCCTCGAAGACGCCGTACGGCGCCCCCTTGCCCGGCGGGGCGGTGACGTGGAAGCCGGGGTAGCTGCCGAGCGCCAGCTCGACGGCGGCGCCGCTGACGGCCCGCCCCACCCGGTCGGCGTCCGCGTCCCGCACCACGAGGCGGAGCAGGGCGCTCGCCTCCTGCTGTACGGGCGCGTCCGCGTGGTCGGTGCGGGCCAGGGTCCAGCGGACCTCGGCGGGGCGGCCGCCGGGCGCGGCGTCCAGCCGGTCCTCCATCTGCTCGCGCACCAGCGCCGCCTTGGCCTCGATGTCCAGGCCGGTGAGGACGAAGACCACCTCGTTGCGGAAGCCGCCCAGGCGGGTCAGGCCCACCTTGAGCGCGGGCGGCGGCGCCTCGCCGCGCACGCCCTCGACCCGCACCCGGTCCCGCCCGTCGGCCCGCAGCCGTACGGTGTCCAGACGTGCCGTCACATCGGGCCCGGCGTAGCGCGCTCCGGCCGTCTCGTACAGCAGCTGGGCGGTGACGGTGCCGACGGTCACCGCTCCGCCGGTGCCCGGGTGCTTGGTGATCACCGAGCTGCCGTCGCGGTGGATTTCGGCCAGCGGGAAGCCGGGGCGGCGCACGTCGATCCCCTCGTCGGCGAAGAAGGCGTAGTTGCCGCCGGTGGCCTGGGTGCCGCACTCCAGCACGTGCCCGGCGACCACGGTGCCGGCCAGCGCGTCGCGGTCGGCCGGGTCGCCGGCGTCCCAGCCGAAGCGGGCGGCGGCCGCCCCGGTGACCAGTGCGGCGTCGGTGACCCGGCCGGTCACCACCACGTCGGCGCCCGCCTCCAGGCAGGCGGTGACGCCGGCTCCGCCGAGGTAGGCGTTGGCGGTGAGGACGCCCTCGCCCCAGCCGCCGCGGTCGGTGACGTCGTCGCCCTCGACATGGGCCACCCTGGCCGGCAGGCCGAGCCGGCCGGCCAGCTCCCGTACGGCGCCGGCCAGTCCGGCCGGGTTGAGTCCGCCGGCGTTGACCACCAGCGGTACACCGCGTTCGACGGCGAGGCCGAGGGTGTCCTCCAGTTGCCGCGGGAAGGTCTTCGCGTAGCCGAGGCCGGGATCCCTCATCCGGTCCCGGCCCAGGATCAGCATGGTCAGCTCGGCCAGGTAGTCGCCGGTCAGGACGTCCAGCTCACCGTCGGAGAGCATCTCGCGCACCGCGTCGAAGCGGTCGCCGTAGAAGCCGGAGGCGTTCCCGATCCGCAGCACTCCGCCGTCGGGGGCGGGGGTCACCGCGCACCTCCGTCTCCGTGGCTGCGCGCGCCCGGCGCCCGCCCGGCGCCGGGCGGGCCCGCGAAGGCCTGGGCGACGGAGAGCCAGCGTTCGGCGGCGGCGCCGGTGGCGCGCAGGGCGGTGTCGTCGCGGTGGACGCGTCGGGTGACGAGCAGGCAGAAGTCCAGCGCGGGCCCGCCGACGCGCTGCGGCGCGCCCTCGGGGCCGTACGTCCACAGCTCGCCGGGAGCGCCGCCGGCCGCCGGGGGCGGGACGAGTTCGACGCGGAACGGCTCGGTGGGCGGCTCCAGTCCGTTTACCAGGTGGGCGAAGTCCCGGGTCCGCACGCCGAGTCGGGCGACATGGCGCAGACGGGCGGTCGGTTCGCGCCGCACTCCGAGCGCCCCGGCGATGTCCTCGCCGTGTGCCCATGTCTCCATCAGCCGGGCCGTGGCCATGCCGGCGGGGCTCATCGGCGGCCCGTACCAGGGGATGCGGTGCCTGCCCGGGCGTCCGGCCAGTTCCGAAAGCGCGCCGGCGAGCGTCCGCCGCCCGGCGCGCCACAGTGCCAGCAGCGCGCCGGGCGGCAGCGCGGCGCCGCGGCGGGCCCCGTCGCCGACGTGGGTGTCCACGGCCGCCGGGTCCGAGAACACCGCCTCGGCCTCCCGCCGGAACGCCTCGGGATCGCGGGCGGCGAGCAGGGAGCGTTCGTCGGTCCAGGCCAGGTGGGCGATCTGGTGGGCGACGGTCCAGCCGGGCGCCGGAGTGGCGGCCGTCCACCGCCTGTCGGCCTCCTCTGCCAGGGGGGCGACGAGCGCGTCCAGTTCCTCGCCCTCGCGCCGCAGGTCCTCCAGCACCTCGTCCGCAGCCGTGCCCGGCATACCGCCCTCCCTCGCCTCGGCCGTGTGGGCTCCCCGTCCGGCGAGCGTGACAGGGACGAAGGAAACAAGCAAGCACGCATGCATGATTTCTTGCGGCCGACACCGGACGGGACGAACGCCGAACCGGGAACAGATGCCCCCGGCGGCGGGGTTGCGCAGGAAGCCGCCCGGTCCTCGCCGGGCCGGCACGAGGCGGCCGCCGGTCGCCCCGACCGACGGAGACGGAAAGGCAATCGATGAAGATCGGCATCATCGGCGCGGGCAACATCGGCGGCAACCTGACCAGGCGGCTGACCGCACTCGGCCACGAGGTGTCGGTGGCGAACTCGCGCGGACCGCACACCCTCACCGAACTGGCCGAGGAGACCGGAGCCACCCCCGTCGCCGCCGGCGAGGCGGCACGCGGCGCGGAGGTCGTGGTGGTCACCGTCCCGCTGAAGGCCGTGCCCGACCTGCCCTCCGGGCTGCTCGACGGTGCCGCCCCCGGGGTGGCCGTCATCGACACGGGCAACTACTACCCGCGGCAGCGCGACGGCCGGATCGACGCCATCGAGGACGAGGGACTGACCGAGAGCCGCTGGACCGAGCGGCAGATCGGCCACCCGGTCGTCAAGGCGTTCAACGGCACCTACGCCCAGGACATCGTCGACAGGCCGCGCCCCGCGGGCGATCCCGGGCGCATGGCCCTGCCGGTGGCCGGGGACGACGAGGACGCCAAGCGCCGCGTGCGGGACCTCATCGAGGAGATGGGCTTCGACACCGTCGACGCGGGCGGCATCGACGACTCCTGGCGCCAGCAGCCCGGCACGCCCGTGTACGGACTGCGGGCCGGCGCCGAGGATGTCGCCGCCGCGCTGGCCGAGGCGTCCCCGGAGCGGCCGGACGACTTCCGCGCCTGACGCCGGGGCGGGGGCGGGGGCC
>NZ_JAKMAY010000401.1:0-4315 GCF_022015835.1 Streptomyces sp. ICN903
GGACCGGCCGGGAGGGCCTGCGCGGGCGCGGGCACCGGCTCGGGAGCGGGCGCGGGCACCGGCTCGGGAGCGGACACGGGCGCGGGTGCGGATGCCGGCTCGGGCTCGGCTGCGGGCTCGGGAGGTTCCGCCGGTGTCGGCGGGGGCGTGGACATGAAATCTCCTCACACGTTTGTCAGTTCGCTGACAAAAGCGCGGGGGAGAAGGTTGTGTCCGAGCCGGTCACGATCGGATTGCGGTACGCGCCACGGGCTACCGTGGGCCGCATGGCAGCTGTGTCGAAGAAGCTCGTGATCAAGGTGACGGCCGGGGCGGACGCGCCCGAGCGGTGCTCGCAGGCCTTCACGGTGGCGGCGGTGGCCGTGGCCAGTGGGGTGGAGGTGTCGCTCTGGCTGACCGGGGAGTCGGCGTGGTTCGCGCTGCCGGGCCGGGCGGCGGAGTTCGAACTGCCGCACTCCGCGCCGCTGCCCGATCTGCTGGACGGCGTCCTGGCGGGCGGGCGGCTCACCCTGTGCACCCAGTGCGCGGCGCGGCGCGGGATCGAGGAGAAGGACGTGATCGAGGGCGTCCGCATCGCCGGGGCCCAGGTGTTCGTCAGCGAGATCACGGGCGAGGGCGTGCAGGCCCTCGTCTACTGAGCGCCCGTCCGGCACCTGTCCCGCCGGGCGCGCGCCGGACGCCCGCGCCCGGACAGGACGGAGGCCGTGCCCCCGCAAGGTGTCCAACCCCGGGGCACGGCCTCCGTACGTCATACGGCCGTCGGCGGCCGTCCCGCGGCCGTCACGCGGTCACGGTCACACCGCGATGGGGACCTCCACCAGGCCGCCCTGCTGGGCGACGACGGTGCGGTCCGCGCTGCCGCCCGGGACCAGGGCGCGCACGGTCCAGGTGCCCTCGGCGGCGTAGAAGCGGAACTGGCCGGTGGCGGAGGTGGGGACCTCGGCCGTGAACTCGCCGGTGCTGTCCAGCAGCCGGACGTACCCGGTGACGGGCTCGCCGCCGCGGGTCACCTGGCCCTGGATCGTCGTCTCACCGGGCTTGATGGAGGAGGCGTCGGGGCCGCCTGCCTGTGCTCCGCACATGTCGGGTGCTCTTCCTTTTCCGGAACGAGGAGTTGAGTGTGGAGGGGGAGGAGGCTCAGGCGCTCTTGCCGTCACCGAGCTCGATCGGCACGCCGACCAGCGAGCCGTACTCGGTCCACGAGCCGTCGTAGTTCTTGACGTTCTCCTGGCCCAGCAGCTCGTGCAGGACGAACCAGGTGTGGGCGGAGCGCTCACCGATGCGGCAGTAGGCGATGGTGTCCTTGGACAGGTCCACACCCGCCTCCTGGTACAGCTCCTTCAGCTCCTCGTCGGACTTGAAGGTGCCGTCGTCGTTGGCCGACTTCGACCACGGGATGTTGCTGGCGGTCGGGACGTGGCCCGGGCGCTGCGACTGCTCCTGCGGCAGGTGGGCGGGGGCGAGCAGCTTGCCGCTGAACTCGTCGGGGGAGCGGACGTCCACCAGGTTCAGCTTGCCGATGGCCTCGACGACGTCGTCGCGGAAGGCGCGGATCGACTTGTCCTGCTCCTTGGCCTTGTACTCGGTCTTCGCGCGGGTGGGCACCTCGGAGACCAGCTCGCGGGCGTCCAGCTCCCACTTCTTGCGGCCGCCGTCGAGGAGCTTGACGTCCTGGTGGCCGTAGAGCTTGAAGTACCAGTAGGCGTAGGACGCGAACCAGTTGTTGTTGCCGCCGTAGAGGACGACGGTGTCGTCGTTGGAGATGCCCTTCTCGGACAGCAGCTTCTCGAAGCCGGCCTGGTCGACGAAGTCGCGGCGGACCGGGTCCTGCAGGTCGGTCCTCCAGTCGATCCGGACGGCGTTCCTGATGTGGTTCTTGTCGTAGGCCGAGGTGTCCTCGTCCACCTCGACGATGACCACCTTGGGGTCGTCGATGTGGGCCTCGACCCAGTCGGCGTCGACCAGGACGTCACTGCGGCTCATGTCTCTCCTCCGGAGGGCAGGTACTGCGGGGTGTGCGGTGCGGTGGACGTGCGTGCGGCGGCGCCGGGCGCCGGCGGGCACGCACGGGGCTGTACGCCGCGGTGGCGGGGACAGCGGGGGTGGTGTGCGGCTGCGGTCCGGGCTGCGAAGGGCACCGAGAGCCGGCCGTCAGACGACGGCGCGACAGAGCATGGCGGCGACACGGCAAAGATCGACTGCCCGTCGCTTCGTGAGATCCGCCTGTCGCTTCATGAGGGCGATCGTAGGTACGGAGGGGCGGGCGTGTCACCGTAGTTCCACATGGTGAGAAGTGAACGCCCGGAATGCGAGACGGAGAAGGAGGAGGGGAGCCCTCCCGAACGGATGCGCGGATGCCCGGGAGAGGGTTTCTGAGGAGCGGACTCGCGCGTCTCGGAGAGTGGACGGTCGAGCGGTGCGCGAGCGGCGCGGCGGGAGGAGGGCGAGGGGCGGGCTGCGGTCCGGCCCGGCGTCAGTCGGCCAGATCCACGTTCGAGCCGCTCAGGTGCAGCACGACGCCCTTCTCGTCCACCTCCGCCCTCTCCAGCTTCAGCCCCCCGGGAAGGCCGGTGATCTTCAGCTTGCGGTCTATCTGCGCCCGCACCACGTCCTCGGCCACGGGCAGGTCGGGCAGGTCCTCGGCGTGCAGCGCGACGGTGTCGCCGTTCTCCACCTTCAGCGAGCTGTGCAGGGTGAGCTCCACGAGGGTGAGGTTCACGTCCAGTCTCACCTGGTTCTTCGCGGCCCGCTCCGCGCCGGCGTAGGCGAGGGAGGCGCCCTTCGCGCCCGCCTCGGTCAGGTCCTGGTAGCTGATCCGCGCGCTGCCGGTGGCCCGGTCGGCGACGGCGGAGGAGAAGTTGTTCTCCAGCCGCACGTCGCCGAGGTGCACGTCCACCTCGGTCACGTCCACGTCGCGCCCGCCGACCTGGACCGTCAGCCCGTTCATCGTGGCGTCCACCGACTCCAGTTCCTTGCCCACGACCTGGGTCAGGAAGGGGAAGCCGTTGATCTCCACGGCGGGCCGCTCGTCCAGCCCCCTGGAACTCTGGACCTTCTCGGCGACCTTGTCCTCGGCGAAGTTCACCGCCAGCCGGTCGGCGCCGACGAACAGGCCGCCGAAGAGGACGAGAAGTCCCAGCAGGGCTTTGAGTGCGCGCATCGTGGTGGTCCCCCCAGGGTGGCCGGGTGCGGTCGGATCGGTCGGATCGGTCGGACTGGTCGCGCTGATCGGACTGAGCGGAACGGGCCGAACGGATCGGGCCGAACGGATCGGGCCGAACGGATCGGGCTGATCGATTTGATCGACGCCGACAGAAGCCGATCGGGTTCCGGCGAGCCTAACCCGTGGTGTCCTGTGACAGGTCTGTACCACCGGCCCCATGCGGCGGCCGGGCCCGCTGCCCCCGGCTCCGTGCGGCGCCCGCCGCCCGCCCCGCACCCCTACGCGAGCGCCCTGCCGAGCAGGTAGACCGCCGGCACGGCGGCGGTCAGCGGCAGTGCCACACCGGCCGTCATGTGGACGAAGCGGGAGGGGAAGTCGTAGCTCGCCACCCGCAGCCCGATCAACCCGCACACCCCGGCCGCCACCCCCAGCACCGCGCCGGAACCGCCCAGGGAGGTGAACTGCCCGGCGGCGGCACCCGCGCCCGCCGCGGCCGACAGTGAGACGACCACGGAGACCACCTGCGGCAGCGGCAGCGCCCGGACGAGCGCGGCGGCCGCCACGGCGAGCGCGCCGGTCGTCACCGCGTCGGGCTCGGCGGCCAGATGACCGGTGGCGAGCACCGCGAGGGCGGTGGAGGTGACCCCGGCCGTCAGGGCGTACAGGCGCTCGTCGGGCGAGGAGTGGTTGCGCAACTGGAGGACGAGGACGAGCAGGACCCACGCCCCGAGCGTGCCGATGACGACGGCCGAGGCGTGCTCCACGCCGAGCGCCAGCAGGGCGATGTCCGCGGTGACACCCGCCAGGAACGCCAGGGCGATGCCCTGCCGCGCGGGCCACATGCCGTTGAGCCGGAACCAGCCCGCGGCCGTGACCGCCTGGAGCAGCACCACGGCGACGACCGACACCGGGCGGGAGAGCTGGGCGGTGGCCGCGAGCAGCACGGCCAGGAGGGCGGTGAGGGCGGCGGGCGTCAGGCCCGGCGCGATGATCGGGCTGCCGGTGCGCCGCGGGGCGCCGGCGGCGGAGCCGGCCGTGGCGGCGGGAGCGGTGGCGGGAGCCGCGGCGGTGGGCGCGGCGGTGGCGGCGGGAGCCGCGCCGGGTGCACCGGCCGTGCCGCCCCGCTCCGGCGGCAGGGGCCCGGGGCCGGGG
>NZ_JAKMAY010000402.1:0-4310 GCF_022015835.1 Streptomyces sp. ICN903
CCCGGCGCCGCGCCCCCGGCCGCTCCGCCCCGCGCGAAGCGGCCCCGCATGCCCCTGGCCGTCTACGTCCTGGGGCTGTCCGTGTTCGCGCTCGGCACCTCGGAGTTCATGATCGCCGGGCTGCTCCAGCCGATCGCCCGCGACATGTCGGTGACCATTCCGCAGGCCGGGCTGCTGGTGTCCGCCTTCGCCATCGGCATGGTGGTCGGCGCCCCGGTGCTGGCCGGTGCGACGCTGCGGCTGCCCCGCCGCACCACGCTGGTGTCGCTGCTGGCCGTCTTCGGGGCGGGGCAGGTGGCCGGCGCCCTCGCGCCGACGTACGAGGTGCTGTTCGCCTCGCGGGTGGTGAGCGCGCTGGCGTGCGCCGGGTTCTGGGCGGTGGGCGCCGCCGTGGCCGTGTCGCTGGCCCCGGCGGGCGCGAAGGCCAGGGCGATGGCCGTGATGATCGGCGGGCTGAGCGTCGCCAACGTCCTGGGCGTACCGGCCGGGGCGCTCCTGGGGCAGCACGCCGGCTGGCGGGCCGCGTTCTGGGCGGTGGCCCTCCTGGCCGCGGTCGCGGTCGCCGGGGTGCTGGCACTGGTGCCGCCCACCCAGCCGCCCACCGGCGCGGACCGGCCCGTGCTCCGCCGCGAGCTGCGGATCTACCGCGACGGCCAGGTGTGGCTGGCCCTGGTGATCACCGCGCTCAACGCCGCCGCCACCTTCTGCCTCTTCTCCTACCTCTCCCCGCTGCTCACCGACACCGCCGGCCTGGGCGAGGGCTGGGTGCCGACCGTGCTGGCGCTGTACGGGGTGGGCGCGCTGATCGGCGCCGCGCTCGGCGGCCGGGTCGGCGACGCGCACCTGTTCGGCGCCATGTACGCCGGTCTGGCCGCCACCACCGCCGTACTGGCGCTGCTGGCGCTCACCGCGCACCTGCCCGTGGCCGCCGTCGGGCTGGCGCTGGGGCTGGGGGTGACCTCGTTCTTCACCGCCCCCGCCATCAACGCCCGGATGTTCGAGGTGGCGGGCGCCGCGCCCACCCTGGCGGGTGCGACGACCACCTCGGCGTTCAACATCGGCAACACCCTCGGCCCCTGGATCGGCGGACTGGTGATCACCGCCGGCTGGGGCTACACCGGCGTCTCCTGGGTCAGCGCGCTGCTGGCCGCCGCGGCCGTCGGCGCGACGGTGGCGGCCTCCCGGTGGCACCGGCGCACCGCCGCCTCCCGGGTGGTGGCCGGCTCGCCCGCGGAAGCGGCCGCCGGCGCACCCGGACGGGTCACCGAGACCGCGGGCTGATCCGTCCGGGGCCGCCGCGGCCCCGGACGGACCTGCCGCCGCGGCCGTCCTTCCGCCCCGGGGGCCGTCCTCCCGCCCCGGACCGTTCCGACGCGCCCCGCCCGGGGTACCGGATTACCCTCGGTGGCCGGTGCACCCGCAGAACGCCCGCGACCGGCCCTCCGGCAGACGGCCCTCCGGCGGCCCGCGCGCCGGGCACGCGTGAAAGGACGTGAGAGATGGACGTGCGCAGGAGGAACAACGTCACCGTCACCGGCCGGGAGGACGGGCCGGTGGTGATGCTGGCGCACGGATTCGGCTGCGACCAGAATCTGTGGCGCCTGGTGGCGCCCGCGCTGGCCGAGGAGTTCCGGGTGGTGCTCTTCGACCACGTGGGCTCCGGCCGCTCGGACCCCTCCGCCTGGAACGAGGAGCGCTACTCCTCGCTGGAGGGGTACGCGCAGGACGTACTGGAGATCTGCCGCGCCCTGGACCTGCGGGACGTGGTGTTCGTGGGGCACTCGGTCAGCGCCATGATCGGGGTGCTGGCGGTGCTGCGCGAACCGGAGCGCTTCGCCGGGCTGGTCCTGCTCACCCCCTCCCCCTCCTACATCGACGAGGGCGACTACCGGGGCGGGTTCAGCCGGGCCGACATCGAGGAGCTGCTGGAGTCGCTGGAGAGCAACTACCTGGGCTGGTCCGCGGTGATGGCGCCGGTGATCATGGGCAATCCGGACCGCCCCGAGCTGGGCGAGGAGCTGACCAACAGCTTCTGCCGCACCGACCCGCGCATGGCCCGTGTCTTCGCCCGCACCACCTTCCTGTCCGACAACCGCGAGGACCTGGCCGGGGTGACCGTGCCGACGCTGGTGGTCGAGTGCGCGCACGACACCCTCGCCCCGCGCGAGGTGGGCGCGTTCGTCCGGAACGAGATCGCCGGCAGCACCCTGGTCACCCTGGACGCCCACGGGCACTGCCCGCAGCTGAGCAATCCCGGTCCGACGGCCGAGGCCATCGCCTCCTTCGCGAGGGCGCGGTGACCTCCCGCGCTGACCCGAAACCGGACCCGGACCCGGACCCGAAACCGGAGCCGGAGCCGGAGCCGGAGCCGGACGGGCCGGAACCGGAGGACGGCGGGAATCCGGAGGACGACCCGGAGGAGCTGTACGAGAATTCCCCGTGCGGCCAGCTCTCCACCCTCACCGACGGCCGGATCGTCAAGGTCAACGCCACCCTGCTGGACTGGCTCGGTTACCGCCGCGAGGAGCTGGTCGGCCGCCGGACCTTCTCCCGGCTGCTCAGCGTCGGCGGCAGGATCTACTACGAGACCCACCTCGCCCCGCTGCTGGGGATGCAGGGCCGCATCGGCGGGATCGCGCTGGAGATGAAGGCCGCCGACGGCAGCCGGCTGCCGGTGCTGGTCGCCGCCGCGGTGCGGGAGGGCTCCGAGGGGCGGCCGGCACTGGTGCGCATCTCCGTCTTCGAGGCCCGCGACCGCCGCGCGTACGAGACCGAGCTGCTGCGCGCCCGGCGGGAGGCCGACCGCGAGCGCGAACGCGTCCAGCAGCTCGCCACCACCCTCCAGCGCAGCCTGCTGCCCCCCGCCCTGCCCGACATCCCCGGCACCGAGCTGGCCGCGCACTACCACACCGCCTCGGCCGACGAGGTCGGCGGCGACTTCTACGACCTGTTCCCCGTCTCCGGCGGGCGCTGGGGGTTCTTCCTCGGCGATGTGTCCGGCAAGGGCGCCGCGGCGGCGGCCGTCACCTCTCTCGCCCGCTACTCCCTGCGCGCCGCGAGCGCCTCCGACCCCGACCCGCTCAGGGTGCTGGCCAACCTCAACACCGTCCTGGAACACGAGAACCACGGCGAGGACCCGCGCTTCTGCACCGTCGTCCACGGTCTGCTCACCCCGGGCGAGCACGGCTGCGGGATCACCCTCGCCGGCGGTGGCCACCCCCCGGCCCTGCTGATGCGCGCCGAAGGCACCGCCGAGTACCTGCACACCCCCGGAGGCCAGCTGGTCGGGGTGCTGCCGGACGCCCACTTCGCCGCCACCACCGTGCGCCTGGCCCCCGGCGACACCCTGCTGCTGTACACCGACGGGCTGACCGAGGCCCGTACCGTCCACGCCGACGGCCGCCACCAGGAGCGGGACGGAGGACGCTACGGCGAGGAGGCCCTGCTCGACTTGGCGGCCGGGCTGGCCCCGACCAGCGCCGCGGACGCCGTCACCGCCGTCGGCGCCCTGCTGGAGGGGCTGGGCGAGGGGGTGGACGACGACACCGCCGTACTGGCCCTCGGCGTCCCCGCATCCCGTAAGGCCCCGGGGAAACCGGCCACACCCGACCGGCCCGACGGGCCGGAGCCGCTCAGGTCGCCGTGACCACCCGGCGCGGGGGCCGGCGCCGCCGCAGGCCCGCCCGGGTCAGCCGCCGCAGCAGCTCCTTGCTGCCCACCTCGACCGCGCCCAGCCGCACCGCCCGCTCGTAGCGGTGGGCGGGTACGTCGTAGTGGTCGCGGTCGAAGGCGCGGCGCGGGCAGCCGAGGGCGGCGGCGAACGCGTGCAGTTCCTCGTAGGAGACGTCGCTGACCAGGTGCGACCACAGCATCCCGTGGCCCGGCCACTCGGGCGGGTCGATGTAGACCGTCACCGGGCGCCTCCCAGCTCCCCGACGGGCGCCACCGCCGTCGCCGTCCGGCCGCACACCCAGTGCGGGTCCGGGCCCAGCTCGGGCTCGACGTCGAGGGCGTGCTCCTCCTCACCGCCGCACAGCGGGCAGCCCGGCCAGCGGCCCCGGCGGTCCAGCAGGGCGTCCTGGACGTCCTGGGCGATCAGGCCCGCGACGAAGGAGACGCCCTCGGGCCACTGCTCGACCCACCAGCGGCGGTGGGAGACCGCGTCCTCGACCAGCGAGACGATCTCGGCCTCGGCGATGCCGCAGGCGGTGAGGTCGGCGAGGACGAGTGCCCGGCCGGTGTGCAGGGCGCGTTCCAGCCCGTGGGGGTCGGGGCCGTGGGGGCCGGATCCACGGGATTCGTGGGAGCCG
>NZ_JAKMAY010000403.1:0-4309 GCF_022015835.1 Streptomyces sp. ICN903
GCCCGGACCGCCCAGGCCGTCCGAACCGCCCGGATCCCCCGGGCCGCTCGGGACGTCGGAGCCCAGGAAGGCCCGCAGGGCCGCCCCCTGCCCGGTGGCCGTCCGCCCGGTGTGCTCCGGCCGCCCGGTGGCGGCCACCAGGTGCACCCCCAGCCGCGCCCCGTCCCGCGCCACGGCCTCCAGCGCCCTGACCACCGAACCGGCCGCCGGCCGGCCGGGGTTGCCCAGCGCGGGGGCGACCAGCGTGTCGAAGTCGTCGACGAGGACCACCAGCCGGGGCAGCGTTCCCGGCCCCGGCCGCGCGGCCCCGGCTGGACCGGTCTCCCCCGGGGCCCGCAGCTTGAGGGCACCGGACTCGGAGCCCGTGCCGGAAACCGTGCCCGAGACCGTGCCCGCCGAGGGAGCACCCGGGGCCCGGCGCTGGGCGACCACCCGGGCGGCGGCCCCGCCGGCGGCATGGTGCCGCGCCTGCGACACCTCCGCCGCGTACGCCTCGTACGTGCGGTCGCCGAGCAGTTCCGCGCGGCGCTTCAGCTCGCCGCCCAGCGCCTGGGCGAACTCACGCATCCGCACCGGATCCCCCGCGGCCAGGTACGTCGTGGCGTGCGGCAGGTCCCCGCAGACCCGCAGCCCGTCTCCGTCCCCGTCTACCAGGACCAGGGCGAGCCTGTCCGGCCGCTCCCCGGCCGCCAGCGAGGCGGCCGCCGAGCGCAGCAGCTCGGTCTTGCCGGAACCGGCCGGACCGGAGACCAGGAAGGGGCCGTGGCCGGCGGCGAGATCGGCGGTGACCGGGCCGTGCGGGCCCGCGCCCAGCACGGCCTCGGCCCGCGGGCCGACGGGTGCGCCGGGTCCGGCGGGGTCGTCGGCCCAGCGGGCCAGCAGCGCGGCGGGGGTGGCCCGGGCCAGGCCCAGCTCCTCCAGCAGCCGGGAACTCGGCGGCAGCGGCACGGGGCGGTCCGGGGACGGGCCTCTGGCCGCGTCCGCCTCGCGCAGCGGGGCCAGTGCCCGGGCGAAGCGCTCGGCCCAGGCCGACGACACCCCGTCCACGGTCGCGACCGGGGCGTTCGCCGGGTCCGTGCCGCGCGCCACCACCCGTATCGCCGTGGCGACGGCGCCGCTGAGCAGGCCGACGGCCCCGCAGAAGCGGAAGGCGGGGGAGGCGGCGGCCGCCGCCTCCAGGGTCACGGCGAGCGGGGAGGTGGGGGTGGCGGCCGAGGTCTCGGCCAGGCACAGCAGATGGACGCCCGCGGCCGGTCCGTGCGCCGCCAGCCGGGCCACGGCGTCGCGCAGCTCGGCCGGGCCCGGGTCGCCGTCGACCACGGCGACCGTCAGCGGACCGCGGCGCGCGCCCGCACCCGCGCCCGGCTCCGGTCCGTCCAGCCGCCGCAGCAGCTCCTCGGTACGGGCGGCGGCCTGCTCGCGGTCGTACGCCAGCAGCAGGCGGCAGTCCTGGCCGTGGGCCGGGCGCAGGTGCGGCAGCCAGCCCAGCCAGGACCAGTCGCCGCCCTCCGCCGTGTCGTGAGCGCCGCCGCGGGGCGCTCGGCCCGGGGCGATCAGCACGATCTCCAGGGCGCCCGGCCCGTGCAGCGCGGTGAGCTGGGCGAGGACCGAGCGCACCAGCGGCAGCAGCCGGGCCCGGGGGCCGGCCAGCCCCAGCGAACCCGTGCGCCGCAGGTCCACCGTCACCGGCTCGACGGCCCCGGCCGCGCCGCGGACCGAGCCGAGCCGGACGGTCAGCGCGTCGGGGTGGCCGGTGCCGCGCTCCCACAGCCGGGGGCCGGGGCCCAGCGCGGTGAGCAGGACCTCCGACGGGTCGGGCCAGCGCTCCTCGCCCGGCGCGGCCGCCGCTGTGGGAACGGCGGACGGGGCGGGCCGCGCCCGGCCGGTCCCGTCGGCGTCCGCGCCGCCGTCCTCCGGCCGTCCTCCGGCGAGCCGCCGGGCCCAGGCGCCCAGACCGCCGCGCCGGGGCCGCCCGGCGGCAGGGCCGCCGCCCGGGGGTGCGATCCCGGCTCCGTGGGTGCCGCCCCCGGAGGGGAAGGGGTGGTCGGCGCGGCCGTGCTCGATCTCCTCGGCGCCCCCCGGACCGCCGGGAACGTAAGAGGCGGCCGCCGCTCCGGGGCCGCCCGGTCCGCCGTCGGGCCCGTACGGCGGGAGCGCCGCGTGGCCCAGCCCGCTGACCGTCTCGGCGGTGGGAGCGGCAGGGCCCGCGGGCGCGCCGGGGGAGGCGGGAGCGGCCGAGGGCGCACGGCCCTGCTCCGGCAGCAGCCCGGCCGCGCCGGGGCCGCCCGCGCGGACCCGCAGATGCCCCTCCCCGTCCGGAAGCGCGGGCACGCCCGGCAGCTCCTCCGACCCGGCCCGCAGCCGTACGGCGGACTCGCCCAGCCGCAGTGTCGCGCCAGGCGGCAGGGGCACCGGGCGGTCGTGGACCGCGGCGCCGTCGACCGTCGTGCCGTTGGTGGAGGCCAGGTCGGTGACCGTCACCATCCCCGACTCCGCCACGGTGACCGTGCAGTGCAGCCGGGAGACGTCCGGATCGTCCAGAGGCACGTCCGCCTCGGCGGAGCGGCCCACGCGCACCTGCCCGCCGCGCAGCAGGTGGACCCCGCCCGCGTCCGGCCCGGCGACGACGTGCAGCCGGGCGCGCGTACCGGCGGGGGCCAGGCCGTGGCCCCAGGGCGCGGTCGGCCCGTACAGGGACACCACCGCGCCGTCCACCAGCGGTGGCACACCCAGCATCTGGCGCCCGGCGTCCAGCCGCTGCGCGCCGGCGAACACCGCCACCGCCTCCCCGGAGCCGGCGGCGGGCGCGGCGCCGGCGGAGGCGGCCGCCGCGGCGAGGGCGCCGGTCACCGCCGAGAGGGTGGTGCCGGCGGGGGCGGTCACCAGCACGTCGCAACCGCCGGTGCTCTGCTCCGCGTGACCGCCGCGCGGTCCGAGGACGGTCAGCCGGATCTGCATCGACATCGGCCCCTTCAGTCCCGTGATGCTGGATGCATCCTCGCACCGACCACTGTCACAGCGCCCACGATCCTCCGCCGAATGATCTTGATTGGTCTGCTGTGCGCGCAAATGTGGCCGGTAATTGCCCGTCCCCCGCGCGGTTCGCTCCGATGCGAAACCCCGGGCGGCCGCTCACCGGCAACCGTCCGCCCGCGCGGCGCGTCCGACAGGAGGCAGGGGACGGGGCACGGAGGAGGGGGCGCGGGGCAGCGCGCGCAGAGCAGGGCGCGGAACGGGCCGGACGGGCGGAAGGCCGACCGGGCGGAACGGCCCGGACAGGCGCCCGCGCACGCCCGTGCCCCGTCGCACACGGCACTACAGTGAGCCGCCGGAGCGCCGTACAGTGGCGGCTTGGGCAGTTCGAACGAACCAGGGAGCGCATGACGTGCGGCCGGTAGGCAGCAAGTACCTGCTCGAGGAGCCGCTCGGGCGCGGCGCCACGGGCACCGTCTGGCGCGCGCGCCAGAGGGAGACGGCGGGCGCCGAGGCGGCCGTGGCCGGGCACCCCGGCGAGACCGTGGCCATCAAGGTCCTCAAGGAGGAGCTGGCGAGCGACCCGGACGTGGTGATGCGCTTCCTGCGCGAGCGCTCCGTCCTGCTCCGCCTGACCCATCCCAACATCGTCCGCACCCGCGACCTGGTGGTCGAGGGCGAACTCCTCGCCCTCGTCATGGACCTGATCGACGGCCCGGACCTGGACCGCTACCTGCGGCAGAACGGCCCCTTCTCGCCGGTCGCCGCCGCGCTGCTGACCGCCCAGATCGCCGACGCGCTGGCCGCCAGCCACGCCGACGAGGTCGTCCACCGCGACCTCAAGCCCGCCAACGTGCTGCTCGCCGGCTCCGAGGACGACCCCGCGGGCCTGCGCCCGATGCTGACCGACTTCGGCATCGCGCGCCTGGCCGACTCCCCGGGCCTGACCCGCACCCACGAGTTCGTCGGCACCCCCGCCTACGTCGCGCCCGAGTCCGCCGAGGGCCGGCCGCAGACCTCCGCCGTGGACGTCTACGGCGCGGGCATCCTGCTGTACGAGCTGGTCACCGGCCGTCCCCCCTTCGGCGGCGGCACCGCGCTGGAACTCCTCCAGCGCCATCTGACCGAGGAACCGCAGCGCCCCGGCAACGTGCCACTGCCGCTGTGGACGGTCATCGAGCGCTGCCTGCGCAAGAACCCCGGGGAGCGGCCCAGCGCCGAGAACCTGGCCCGCGCCCTGCGGACGGTCGCCGAGGGGATCGGGGTGCACGCCACGCCCGCGCAGGCCGAGGCCGCGATGGGCGTCGCCGCGCTGCTGGGCCCCGACCCCTCGCCC
>NZ_JAKMAY010000404.1:0-4307 GCF_022015835.1 Streptomyces sp. ICN903
GGCGGTTCGGGCGGCGCGGGTGGCGGCGGCGGCTCGGGCGGTCCGGACGGCCAGAACGGCTCGGGCGGCTCGGGCGGTTCGGGTGGCCCGGACGGTGACGGCGGTGACTCGGGAGGCTCGGGCGGTTCGGGCGGTTCGGGCGGTTCGGGCGGTCCGGGCGGTCCGGGGAACGAGGGGGACACCGGCGGTCCGGGTGGCGACACCTACCCCGAGGACAACCCCGAACCCGAGGCCGCGTACGACATCCCCGCCTCCTTCACGGAGGGCCCCGGGGAGCCCGGTGACGGTGGCGACGGCGACGGCGGTGACGGCGGCGGAGAGGGCTGCAGCGGTTTCTGGGGCTGCACCCTGGACCACGGCGGGCAGGTTCTCGAAGGCCTCTTCGTCGACGGCGTCTGGGGTGATGTCACCGGCATCGTCGATGTCTTCAAGCCCGACACCTGGTCCGGTCTCGCCGACTACGGCGGCCAGCTCGGCGACCAGTGGAAGCGTGACTCCGCGGACGCCGGCGACAAGTGGCGCAACGGCGACTACCTCGACGCCCTCACGGACTGGGGCGGGGCCTCGTTCAACACGGTCGTGACGGTCGGCGACGACGTCTTCGTCGGCGACGAGGTCCGCGAGCGCTGGAACAACGGCGAGGAGACCCGGGCCGTCACCGATGTCGTGTGGAACGTCGGCTCGCTCTTCATCCCCGGTTACAACGTCGCGAAGGTCGTCGGCAAGGGCGGCAAACTCGGCAGGCTCGGCAGGGTCGCCGACGACGTGGCCGATGCCGCCTCGGACGCGGGCGAGGCGGCGGACCGGGCCCGCAGGGCTGCCGACGCCGGAGACGTCGAGGGCGCCCGCAAGGCGGCCAGGGAGGCCGACGAGGCGGCGGACGAGGCCGAGGAGCAGGCGCGCAGGACCGGCTGCACCATCGCTTTCGGCCCCGGTCCCGGCCCCGGTCCCGGCCCCCGCTTCCGGCACGGTGGTGTGCCGGGTGCGGGCACGGGTGTGCTCGCCGCGGGCCCTCCGGGCCGTGTGGTCCTGGCCGAGGGCGGCTGCGACGAGGAGGCCAGGGCCAATGCGGAGGAGGCCCGCGCCAAGGAGCGGCAGGCTTATCTGGACCGGAAGCGGGCCGAGGAACCCGAACGTGCGCGCAAGGCCGAGGCGGACAAGAAGCAGTGGCCGGAGCCCGAGCGCAACGACACCTCCGACCCGCGCAACTACAACCCCCCGGAGTGGGCCGAGGACCTGAGGACCCCGGAATTCGGGGACGTCGACGGAGGCGACGGCTACTGGGCCAGCCGCGACCGCAACCCTCCGCCCAACTGGCACAACGAGTCCTGGCTCCGCTACCAGGAGCAGGTCACCGGCACCGTGCGCGGCCGGGAGTACGTCGTCCCGCACCCCAAGGAGGGCAAGCCGGACGTGGAGTACGACGGCTGGGACTCCGGCCGGCAGACGTTCCTGGAGGCCAAGAACGGTTACGGAAGCTACCTGTCCAAGACGGAGAAGGGCACGCTCACCGAGTCCGGCAAGCAGAGGTTCCTCACCGAGGCGCGAGGGCAGGTCGAGGCGTCCGGCGGCCGTGCCATCGAGTGGCACTTCTCCGATCCCGAAGTGGCCAGGGCCGCCCGTAAGGCGTTCCGGGAGGAGGGCCTGCCGATCAAGGTCGTACACACCAAGCAGAAACCGGTCGACAGCACCAGGAAGCCCGAGGCGTTCGACTGAGCCCCGGTTAGGGTGACGGGGCGGCCGGGCCGCGGGACGAGCGAGAGGCGCGAGGAAGGCGGGACATGCGACGCGTGGTGCGGGGCTTCTGGGGGCCCCGGGAGGAGCCGGTGGAGGTGCTGGCGGGCCGCTGGAGGGCGACCCTGGAGCGGTTTGCCGGGCTTCTCCCGGCGGCCGGCTCCGGATCCGACGGCGTGTGGGCGTGGCGGCAGGTCCACGCGTCCGGGCCCGCCACCGGGCTGCGGACGGACGAGCGGGCCCTCACCGCGGCCCTGCGCGCGGCGGGGGAGGCCGAGGGCTGGTCGGACCGTACGGGGTATGCGCTGCGGCTGGTCACCACGGGCGGGCCGGGCTGGAAGATCGAGGTCAGCGGCCGTGCGGGCGGAACTCCGGACTTCCTGCTCCAGTCGATGGTGGTCGGTGTCGGCTCGCCGGACGGCGCCGAGATCCCGGACACCGAACTCCTCACCGCCCTGGCGGAGTCGTGGGAGCCCGACTTCGGCGGAGTGACCGACGATGATGTGCTCGACGCACTGGAGGACGACGCGGAGTTCGGCCCCGACGAGCCCGCTGTCGGCTGGGTCGGCTACCTCTCGCCGGGACGTGCGGCCCTGCTGCCCGACGGCGTGGACGGTCCGGACGGCCCGGTGGCCGCGCGCAGGGAGGTCCGCGGCGGGGGCGTGATCCTGGAGGTCGCGGCACCCGGCGCGGTCGAGGACGTCGT
This sequence comes from Streptomyces sp. ICN903, assembly GCF_022015835.1. Lineage (NCBI taxonomy): Bacteria > Bacillati > Actinomycetota > Actinomycetes > Kitasatosporales > Streptomycetaceae > Streptomyces > Streptomyces sp. ICN903. The sequence continues at coordinate 2,441 of NZ_JAKMAY010000404.1, forward strand.
CCGCGCCAACGTACGGCTGCGGGAGGCCGGAGTGCTCCGGCCGCTGCCCCGCCCGATGGACCGGGCCGTTCTGTGACCGTCCGGGCCGGGGAGCCGTTCGATACCGGACGGGCCGTGTCCGACGTGGAGGAGCTGCTCGGCGCACCGCTGCCGGAGCACGGCCCGACGGTCGCCGAGGGCGACCCGGACACGGGGGAGTGGAGCCGGACCCGGGGCGGGGGTTTCCTGATCGCCCCGATCTGGGAGAGCGAGGACCTCACGGGTGTGTACGGGTCCGAGTGGGAAGCGGTTTCGGAGACCGCGGAAAGCCATCTGGATTCCCTGACAAGGGAGTTGGAAAGGCGCTGGGGCGGCCACCGGAAGGTGTCCATGCGTGTCCCGCTCTTCCGCCGCCGGTCGGGCGAGCCCGTGCCGCCGCTGTTCGGAGCGCTGTGCGACGAGGACTGCTACGGCGACCTCGCGGTGTGGGGGCCGGTACGCGCGGGCGGGGCGGTGCCCGGCGCCCGGCGGTGGGTCGGGGTCTCACTCAACCAGAGCGACGGCGACGCACCGATGATCATGGTGGTCGTCGTCAGCGACAGCCCGGTCACCGAGCCGGAGGAGTGAACTTGGGGCGTGCGGCGGGAGCCTCGCGCCTCCGGAAGCACCCCACGCCACCCCGGCGGCACCGCTCCGGGCCTCCGTGACGGCCACGGCCGTCACGGGGAGCCGGTGTCCGGCAGGAGGGGCCCCGGCGAGTCGGTCTCGGCCAGGCTCACCAGGCCGGCGGCGATGTCGCGGAGTTTGGTGTTGGTGCGCTGGGAGATGGTCACCAGGATCTGGAAGGCGTCCTCGGGGCCGCAGCGCCGCTCGGCCTGGACGATGCCGATGGCCTGGTCGATCGTCGCGCGGCTGCGCATGGCCCGCCGCAGCTGGGACGCCTCCTCCTCCAGTTCGCGGTAGCGCCTGAGGTCGTACGTGGCCTGCGCCAGATGGCGCTCGTAACCGCGCTGGGCGACGGCCGTGTGGTCGCGGGCCGTGGGGGTGTCGGTCTGCCGGTAGGCGCGTTCGATGCGGGCCAGCTCCTCGTGGAAGCCGGTGACGTCCTCGACGTGGTGCAGAAGCGCCGTCACCTCCCCGCCGGGGTCGAGGACGGGGCTGCTGACCGGGCTCCAGTACTTCTCCCGGAAGCCGGTGGGGCTGCCGGCGAAGGGGACGTCGTACTTCAGGACGGGCAGGGCCTGGGCCGTTCCGGTCGCCAGGACGCGCCGGAAAAGGGCCTCCAGTTCGCGCATGCCGCCCGCGTCCGGGTCGCCGGGGTTGGCGGGGTAGGCGTCGAAGACGTGCCGTCCGACCACCTCGTTCCGCTCGCGGAACGTCGCCTCCTCGCAGGCGCGGTTGACCTCCAGGACCGTCAGACCGGTGTCGAGCACCAGCAGGGGCGAGGTCGCGGCGCGGAATATGGCCTCGAAGTCGGCGGAGGAGGGGGTAGACGGAGCCATATCCCTACTCATGCTCCAAGTCCGGCGTTCAATGCGTACCTCCCCCGCGCGCGGTGCTCCCCGCCGTCCCGTCCGCCGTCCGCCGTCCGCCGTCCGCCGGTCCCCGGGGCTTCACGGCCGTCCGCCGGGCCGTCCACGGTGTCGGTGAGGGAAGGCCCGACCGGTACGGGCCGGAGGGGAATACGGGGGAAAGACACCTTTGGCTGGATCGTGGGGGTTGGGTGGTTGGCATCCGGCCCACTCGGCAACAGACCAGTATCGAGCGGGCTCCCGGAGCCCGGCAGCCTACGTTCAGGAGCGCACAGTGACACCTCGTACGACCATGACCGCGATCGCCCTCGCGTCGGCCCTTCTCGTGACGGCCTGCGGTGGGGCGGAAGGGGGGA
>NZ_JAKMAY010000405.1:0-4239 GCF_022015835.1 Streptomyces sp. ICN903
GGCCGGCGGGGCGGAAGGGGCGCTCAGGGCCGTACGACGGTCAGCCCGGCCTGCTCGGCCGCGTCGAAGGAATCGTCCACGGCGACCACCTCGCGGCCGGCCGCGTCCAGCATCGAGGCGGCGATCGTCGCGCGCATCCCGCTGGCGCAGTGGACCCAGACGGTCCCGTCGGGCACCTCCGCGACGCGCTCGTGGAGCCGGTGGATCGGGATGTGGGCCGACCCCTCGACATAGCCGTTCGCGCGCTCGGAGTCACGGCGCACGTCGAGCACCACCACCTCCTCGCCGCGCTCGCGGACGCCGGCCAGCTCGGCGAAGGCCGCCCGGGGGAAGGAGCGCGGCTGCTCGCCGTCGCCGAGCCAGCCGGCGGGGCCGCCGGTGGCGGCCGCGGCGGGCCGGTCGATGCCGACCCTGGCCAGCTCCCGCTGGGCGTCGGCGAGTTGCTCGAAGCTCTCGGCCAGCAGTGTGACCGGCTTGCCCCAGGGGATCAGCCAGGCCAGGTAGGTGGCGAGCTTGCCGTCGGCCTCGAAGTTGTACGCGCCCGCCACATGGCCCTCGGCGAACGCCACACGGCTGCGCAGGTCCACCACCCACTCCCCCGCGGCCAGCCGGGCGGCGATCTCCCCCGCGTCCGCGCGCCTGGGCGGGGTGAGGTCGATCGGTGCCGGTCCGGCGGAGTTCACCGGTCCCGTGTGGGCGTAGTACGCGGGGATGTCGTCCAGGCCGGCGAGCAGGTCGGCGACGAACTCGTCGACGTCCTTGACCAGCGCGTCGTTGGACTCGCGCTCCTCGCCGATGGTGGTGGAGTCGCCCTCGGCCTGGGTGGAGGAGCAGAAGCTGCCGAAGCCGTGGGTCGGCATCACGGGCACGTCGTCGTCCAGTTCGTCGGCCAGCCGGCGGGCGGAGGCGTGCTGGGCGCGGGCCAGTTCGCGCGTCATACGGGGCTCGACCAGGTCCGGCCGCCCGACGGCGCCGATCAGCAGCGAGCCGCCGGTGAAGACGGCGACCGAGCGCCCGTCCTCCTCCAGCACGTAGGAGGTGTGGTGCGGGGTGTGGCCTGGGGTGGCCAGCGCGCGCAGCGTCAGCCCCTCCTCGATCCCGGCGGCGTCGCCGTCGGCCACAGGCGTGCGGGGGTAGGACACACGGGCGCCGGCGGGCACCAGGTACTCCGCGCCCGCTACACGGGCCAGTTCCAGCCCGCCGGTGACGTAGTCGTTGTGCACATGGGTCTCGGCGACGAGGGCGATCCGCACCTCCCGCCGGGCCGCCAGCGCGAGCATCCGGTCGATGTCCCGCGGCGGGTCCACCACGACGGCCGCCGACCGGCCCCCGGCCAGGTAGCCGCGGTTGCCCAGTCCCCGGATCTCCACGGTGTCGACGAAGAACACGGTGTTGCTCCTTCCGGATGGCTCTGCCCCGGGGATACGGTCACCACCGCAACGTATACCCAGGGGGGTATTCTGGGAGTCAGGGCGCCACGTGGCCCCTCTTCCGGCGGGTACCCGCCGGGGCGAGCGGAAACGGACGCCGCACACCGGTCCGAGACACCATCGAGCACAGGAGAGTCACGACGTGAGCTACGACCGCACCGTCCGGGTGGACACCGACTTCGACACCACCGTGGCCGCCGTGCGCGACGCACTGGCCGAGCAGGGCTTCGGCGTCCTCACCGAGATCGACGTCACCGCAACCCTGAAGAAGAAACTCGACCAGGACATCGAGGACTACCTGATCCTGGGCGCCTGCAACCCGCAGCTGGCCCACCGGGCGCTGGAGAGCGACCGCGACATCGGACTGCTCCTCCCGTGCAACGTGGTCGTGCGCCGCGACGGCGACCAGACGGTCGTCCAGGCCCTCGATCCCGGCACCATGGTGACCCTCACCGGGCTGCCCGCCATGGAGCCCGTCGCCTCCGAGGCCACCCGGCGCCTGGACGCGGCCCTGGCCGCCCTGACCTCCCGGGACTGAAGTACGCCTGCCGGTGAGAGCGCCTCCGCCCGGAGCCGCCACGGCTCCGGGCGGAGGCGCTCTCACCGGCCCCGTCCCGCGGGCAGCACGCACACCACCCGGTCGAAGGCGAGCGGTTCCCCGGCCGGTGCGAGTGCACCGCTCACCGGATCCCGGCGCAGGAGCGCGACCGTACCGGAGTCCTGGTTGGCCGTGTACAGCAGGCGCTGGGCCGTCCCGGGGGACCCGGAGGCTCCCGGGGCCGGGGCTCCGAAGGCGATGTGCCGGGGCGACCTTCCGCCGCAGGGGTGGTGGGAGACCGGACGCGGGCGGATCCCTCCGGACGCGCCCGCGGCGAGGACGGTGACGAGGTCGTGGCCCCGGTTGGAGGCGTACACGAACCGGCCGTCCGCCGAGACCAGCACCTCGGCGGCGGTGGTGCCCGCCGGATCGGCGCCCCGGGGCAGGATCGGCACGGTGGCGACGGGCGTGAGGGTGTCCCGGGCGGGGTCGTACGCGCAGGAGGTGAGTGTGGAGTCCAGCTCACCCAGTACGTACACGGTGCGCCCGCAGGGGTGGAAGGCCAGGTGACGCGGGCCGGAACCGGGCGCCATCCGCGTCTCGGCGCCGTCCGTCAGCAGGCCGCGCCGGGCGTCGAAGCGGTGGACGCGGACGGTGTCGGTGCCCAGGTCGGCGGTGAGCAGCCGCTCCCCGGTGGGATCGGGCAGCACCATGTGGGCGTGCGGCCCGCCCTGCCGCTCGGGGTCGGGGCCGGAGCCGGCGTAGCGCACCACCTGGACCAGCTCCCCCGGCGCGCCGTCGGGCCGCAGTTCGACGACACCGACCGTGCCGGAGGTGTAGTCGGCGGTGAACAGATGGCGTCCGCCGGGGTGGAGGGCGAGGTGGCAGGGGTGGGAGCCGCCGCTGGGCGACTGCCCCAGGAAGTCCCGCACGGCGCCGTCCGGGGAGAGCGCGTAGGCCGACACCCGGCCCTTCTCCACCTCGTTGACGGCGTACAGCACACGGCCCGTCGCCGACAGCGCCAGGAAGGAGGGGTCCTCGGCGGGGACCACCGACTCCAGCCGCAGGGCGCCGGTGTCCGGGTCCGCGCTCGCCACCCCGATGCCGTGACCGGGGGTGCCGCCGGTGTAGGCGCCCAGGTAGACCCGTAACCGCCGCCCTTCCCTCCCCCTTGGCCGCGCGGCGGCGTCCGGTGCGTACGCCAGGCCCGCGGCGGCCGCGCCTGCCAGGGCCAGGGCCGTACGCCGTGTCGGGCGGTACTGTCCGTTCATCGGTTCCTCCGGTATGGGATCGATTCCACGAGGCGTCCGTCAAGGATCACCGCCCCTCCCCTCCCGGGGGAAGCCCTCTTGGGACCGGGACGTCCGCCGGGCGAGTGGCGGGGCGCGGGCGGCGGCGCGATGCTGGAGGCATGAGCGGACACCGGCGGGGGGCCCGCCTGCTCCCCCTCACCATGACCTCCGCGGCCTCCGCGCTCTACGCGTTCTGGCTCCGCCCCCGGCTGCTGACCTGGGGCGCGACCGAGGAGGAGGCCGAGAGCGCCTACCCCGGCGACGACCTCGTCCCCGACGCCACCAGCGCCTCCACGATGGCCACCACCCTCCCGGCACCGCCCGAGGAGGTCTGGGCCTGGCTGGCCCAGATGGGGGACGACCGCGGCGGCTGGTACAGCTGGGACGGCCTGGACCGCCACGGCGAGCCGAGCGCGGACCGCCTCGTGCCCGAATGGCAGGGTCTCGCGGAGGGGCAGCGGCTGCTCGCGACGCGCGACGGCCGCGCCTGGTTCACCGTGGCCCTGCTGGAACCGAACCGGACCCTGGTACTGCGCTCGGACCTGGAGCTGCCGTCCGGCCGCTCCTTCGACATGCCCACCGCGGCCCCGCCCCGGGTGTATCTGGACGGCGTCTGGGCCTTCCATCTGCGGCCGGTCCCGGGCGGCGGGACACGCCTGGTGGTCCGCACCCGCGGCCGGAGCCGGCCGCGGGGGATCACCAAGCCGTTCGACCTGCTGATGGGCGAGCCGGCGCACTTCATCATGCAGGTCCGGCAGTTCCAGAACCTGCGGGCCCGCGTCGGCGCCGGGGCCTGACGTCCGCCGGGCGCGGGCGACCCCGCCTCCCGCACCCCTCCCCCTTCAACTCCTTTCCGTGGAGGGCGAGTTGCCGTAGGGTGCCGGACGACCGCATGGGAGCGCTCCCAGAGCGGTTCGGCAAACCCCGACCACCCGAGGGAGAACTCCCGTGCGCTCCTTGCCCCGCCCGCCTCGTCCGT
>NZ_JAKMAY010000406.1:0-4238 GCF_022015835.1 Streptomyces sp. ICN903
GCCGCGGGGTGGTGGGGGAGGGGGTCAGATCTGTCGCAGGGCGCCGCCGTCGACGGCCCACTCGGCGCCGGTGACCTGCCGGGCCAGAGGGGAGAGCAGATAGGCGATCACCCGGGCCACGTCTTCGGGCCTGCCGATTCGCCCGCTGGGCAGCCGGCGCTCCTCCCGGATGAAATGGTCCACCGCGTCGTCGGGAGACATGCCGTACCGCTCTCCGAGCTGTTCGGCGAACCCGCCGGGAGCGTCGAACAGCGCGGTTCGGGTCGGCCCCGGAGACACGATGTTGGAGCGGATGCCCAGCGGACCGAACTCCGCCGTCAGCGACTTGGAGACCGAGAGCAGTGCCGTCTTCGTCGCCGCGTAGTCGACCAGCGGTGCGTCGGGGAACCGGGCCGCCTCGCTGGCGAGATGGACCAGGCTCCCCGAGCCCTGCTCGACCAGCACGGGCAGGACGGCCTTCGTCATCCGCACCAGCGAATGGAAGTTGAGCTCGAAGGTCTCCTTCCACTGTTCGTCGGTGACGTGCAGGAACCCTCCGCGGGAGGAGAGCCCGCCGACGTTGTTCACCAGGCCGTCGATACGGCCGTACCGGTCCAGTGCCGCACGGGTGACCAGCTCTGCGGCGCCGGGGTCGGTGACGTCGGCGCGCACGGAGGTCACCCGGCCGTCGCCGTCGTCCAGCGCGTCGACGGGCCCGGTGTTCCTGGCCACCCCGACCACGTGGGCGCCCTCGGCGGCCAGCAGCCGGGTGGTGGCCCCCCCGATTCCGGCGGACGCCCCGGTGACGATGTACACCTTGCCGGAGATTTCGAGGTCCATCAGCGGTTTTCCTCTCGTGCAGGATGCGGTGCTTTTCTCGAATGCGGTACAGCGGTACGGTCAGGATTTTCGGCGGGTGCGGACAGCCCCGGCCGATCGGGGGGAACGGCATGGCGTGTGCTGGCCGGTCGATTTTTCCTCGGGCGGGCATAGGCGAGGGAAACCGCACGGAAGTCCCCGTGGAAAAGGTGTGCTGTCAGGCGCCGGTCGTCGCGGGCTTTCTGTCGTCCACGAACTCCAGCAGCCAGTCGCGGAATTCCGGGCCGAGGTCCTCGCGGTCCCAGGCGAGGCGCACGATGGTCCGCAGGTAGTCGGCCCGGTCCCCGGTGTCGTACCGGCGGCCGGTGAACACCACTCCGTGCACCGGCCCCGCCGCACCGGTCCCGGCCATCTCGCGGAGCGCGTCGGTGAGCTGGATCTCCCCCCCGTGCCCGGGGCCGGTGCGGCGCAGCACGTCGAACACGCCGGGGTCCAGCAGATAACGCCCGATGACGGCGTAGTTGCTCGGCGCGAGACCGGCGGGCGGCTTCTCCACCAGGTCGGTGACCCGCACCACCGCGTCCTCGTCCATCGGGGTCCCGCCCACCGCGGTCACGGCGGCGCAGCCGTAGAGCCCGGTCAGTTCCGGGGCCACCTCCATCAGCGCCACGACGCTGCCACCGTACCGGTGCCGCACCTCGGCCATGCGGTCGAGCAGCACGTCGCGCGGGTCGATCAGGTCGTCCCCCAGCAGCACGGCGAACGGTTCGTCGCCGACGTGCGAGGCGGCACGCAGCACCGCGTGCCCCAGCCCCTGGGGATCCCCCTGGCGCAGGTAGTGGATGTCCGCCAGGCCGTTGGAGAGCCGGACCTGGGAGAGCCGGGTCATGTCGTTCTTCCGCCGCAGGGCTTCCTCGAGTTCGAAGCTGCGGTCGAAATGGTCCTCCAGCGGGCGCTTGTTGCGCCCGGTCACCATGAGGACGTCCGTCATGCCGGCGGACACCGCCTCCTCGACGACATATTGAATGGCCGGCTTGTCCACCACGGGGAGCATTTCCTTTGGAGTGGCTTTCGTGGCCGGCAGGAACCGTGTGCCTAGTCCGGCAGCCGGAATGACTGCCTTGGTGATCCGAGCTTTCGGTTCGGTCATGCGGAGACGGTATCCGGCGGGCGAGCCGGAAGGGAACAAGAACCGCGAGATCGTGGAGAGTTCGGTGATTTACGGATGTCGCCGTGCGGTGGCCGGGCCCGTGTACAGCAGTTTTTCCCACCGGTCGGGCCGGCCGGTGGGCCGACTTGCCAAAAACGTCGCCCGCCGGTGCGGCGGGGAGCCGGAACCCCGCCCCCGCTCTACACCCCCGCCCGGGCGTACTCGTGCTTCTCCCGCGCGGTGGGCAAGGGCAGCTCGCCGTGCTGGGTCAGCCGGGCGTAGGCGTACGCGGCGGAAGCGAGCGTCATGTGGTGGTGCCAGCCGGGGAAGGAGCGGCCGGCGAAGTCCAGCAACTCGAACCGGTTGTCCAGGCAGTTGACGGTGTTCGTGGCACTGGTGTGCAGCAGCGCCAGCTCCAGCAGCTCGTCCAGCCGCTGGTGCGCCAGGTTCGTCATCCACAGCAGATCCGTGCCCCGGCCCTCCGGGACGGGCTGGGTGAACAGGCGGTAGACCCCCTGATCGGTGTCGTGCGACCGCTTCCCGGAGAGCCGGAACAGCGCCGAGAGCACCGGGACGTGCCGGAACACTCCTTCGGGGCCCATGACGGTGGCGGTGTAGTGGTTCCGGTCACGGCGCGATCCCAGCAGCTCGTCCGCGGTGTGCATGGTCTCCCGCGGGCGTGCCGGATGGATCCGCTGGACGTCCGGCCGCCGCTCCGCCACCACCTTGGTTCCCGGCCGTACGGCGAGGACGAAACCGCATCCCATCGCCTCCAGGCGCGCGACGGCCGGTCCGACATCATCGGTGTCGCTCAGGTCCGCGACGACCGGCGCGGGAGGGCCGGAGGTGACGGTCAGCATCTTCTCGACGAGGTCCAGGGCGTCCTGCCACAGCGGCTGGGGCACCACGTCCCGGGGGATGCGGGCCCCTCTCCGCAGCGTTTCGTCCTCCCCCCACTCGGAGGGCATGTACAGACGCCAGTCGACCGGGAGGTTGGCCCCGGGGCAGGACAGGAACAGGGCGGTGCCCAGCTGGCAGTTGACCGTGCGCCCGCTGGAAGCGACGAATCTTCGGTGCACGCAGGCGGATCTGCCGCCCCGCTTGGGCGAGACGGCGAACGCGACAGTCCACGCGCGGACGGACGCCCGGCGCTCCACCCACCGGGCCAGCTCGGTGCGGGAGGGCTCCCACTTCCACGAGCTGCCGCTGATGAACTGCTGGAGCGAGTACCAGGCCGTCGGCGAGCTGGAGACGGACTCCGCGAGCCGCCGCATCGACTTCCTGCCCTGGGTGAAGAGCAGGCCCCGCATGTAGGCGCGCGCCCACTGGCGCTGGTCGGCCCTCGGCAGGTGCCCGAAGAGGAGATCGCTGAAGACGTCTGCGTCCTGGATGCCGGGTGTCGCTCGGTCCAGTGTGCCGATACCGGTGCTTCGGGGCATTGGTCGAACCCTTCCATGACGGGATGTCGGTGACCTTGACGACTTGCTGTACGCCGGGCCGGGCCGGGCGGTGCGGACCCGTCCGAACGAAGGGGAGTGCCCGGCGCGTGCGGCTGCCGGCAGGGCCGCTACGGTGCGGGCCTGCCGGCAGCCGCACGCGGAACGAGTGGAGCCGGACCGGCCCCGCCGTCGTGCCCATGCCTGAGGTGGGGCCGTGTCCCGGCGCGAAGCTCCGCGCGTAGCGCCGGACCCGGGCTACCGCCGTTCCGGCGGTTCGGTACGGCCGTGCCCTCAGCGTCGGGGGCACGGAAGGAGACGGAACGAACGCGGAGTGCACACCATCGGCGCTGACGGCCCGCTCACGGAAAGCCGGACGGTCACACCGCCCGTCGGCCCGGAGTACCGCGGGGCCTCAAGGGTTGTTGGCGGTGCGCGGGAGGAACCGGCACGGCCGCCTCCGCGGGCGGCGACTCCGACAGCTCCACGGACATACCGGTCCGACGTTCCAGCAGCGCGTGTGCGCCCATCTTTCCCCCTGTGAGAAGCCCCTGGGGAGGGGCCCGAAAACCAGCCGCTACATCCGGATACTCACACACGCATCGCTTCAGCCGTATGTGCGTACCCACGAACACTCGTTCTACACCCCTCATAACAAGCCAGGTGCCGGGCAAGCGCACAAGCACAGGACACATGCAGGGGAAACGTTCCGCCGGGCCGCCGCGCGCTCGCGCGGAAAGTCGCAACACCGGCGCAAAAACGCCGTAGGACTCTCGTGTTCCGCTTCCGCGTGCCGCTGCCCTGAGCCTTTCCCGGAACGGCCCCCACTCGTCCGTGGCGAGATCAGGTGCCCC
>NZ_JAKMAY010000407.1:0-4236 GCF_022015835.1 Streptomyces sp. ICN903
ATGGCACCCGGACCCATCGCACCCGGACCCATGGCACCCGAGCCCATGGCACCCGGACCCATGACGCCGGAATTCACCGGGCCCGAAGCCGTCACGCCCGCGCCGCCGTGCCACACGTCGGATCCCCGACCGGCCCCCTGAGTCATCGGCCCCTCCACCATCGCGCGCGCCTGCACCTGCCGGACCTCTCTCCGCCTCCCGAGGGTCGCCCCGTGTCGAGAGCCGTCCCGGTGTCGTGGGCCCATCATAGGAACGCAGGTCGCACCTTGTGACGCACCCGGGGGACGGCAATTCGGACCGGGTCCGGGCGGGAGCCGGAGAGCGGCCGGTTCGCCCCGGAATGAGCGGGCCCTACGCCTGCCCGCGCTGTTCGGGGGAGCGGGGGGCGCTCACCGTCGTCCGCCGGCGCCGGCGCTGCGAGGACGTGCGGACGATCAGGTCGGTGGGCATGATCCGCTGGACGGGGCGGCCGCCGCCGGTGCCCTCGATGGCGTCGATCAGGAGCTGGACGACGGTGGTGCCGATGCGCCCGGGTTTCAGCGACAGGGTGGTGATGGGCGGCTCGGTGCCGGCGTAGACGGCGGACTCGCTGCAGCACACCAGCAGCAGGTCGTCGGGGACGCGCAGTCCGTAGCGGCGGGCGGCGGCGAGCAGGTCGGTGCCGTTGGGGTCGAAGAGTCCGTACACGGCGTCGGGGCGGTCGGGCCGGGCCAGCAGCCTGTCGGCGGCTACGGCGCCGGCGCAGGGGTCGTGGGCGGGGTAGGCCTCGTACACCGGGTCCTGCCCGGCGCGTTCGCACCAGCGCAGGTAGGCCTCGGTGGACAGCCGGGTGTAGGTGTCGGTGCTGGTGCCGGTGAGCAGGCCGATACGGCGGGCGCCGGCGGCGGCGAGGTGGTCGAGCAGTCCGGTGACGGCGGCCTCGTGGTCGTTGTCGACCCATGCGGTGACGGGCAGGTCTCCGCAGGGGCGGCCGTCGGAGACCACGGGTACGCCCTGGCGGACCAGTTCGGTGACGACGGGGTCGCGGTCGGAGGGGTCGATGACGACGGTGCCGTCGAGGGCGACGTTGGACCAGACGTCGTAGGGGCTCTGCCGGGTGCTGCCCGGGAGGATCACCAGGGCGTAGCCGCGGGCCAGTGCGGCGGAGGAGGCGGCGCGTGCCATCTCGGCGAAGTAGGCGAACTCGGTGAAGGTGAAGGGCTCCTCGCCGTAGGTCGTGACCGTCAGCCCGATCAGCCCCGACTTGCCGGTGCGGAGCGTGCGGGCCGCCGCGGAGGGGCGGTAGCCGAGCCGGTCGGCGACTTCGCGGACATGGCGCCGGGTGGCGTCGGGCAGGCGGCCCTTGCCGTTGAGCGCGTCGGAGACGGTCGTGATCGAGACGCCGGCCGCCGCGGCCACGTCCCGGATGCCCGCACGCCCCAGCCGACGGCCGTGAGCCCGGCTCACCTGGTGCTTCCCTGCTGCTGTCATGGCGTGCTGATACTAGGGCCGCTCCGCGCCGTTTGCTGGGGTGTACAGAACAACGTCAGAAGAGACGATTCTGCAAGCCGCTCTGTGGTAACGACCATGGAAAAAGGGGGAGTTGAGCTTCTGCCTCATCGTTTCTGCTGATGCTTCACCGCTTGCCGCAGCAGAAATGGGGATGTCTCAAAGCTGTCTCAACTCACCTTCACGGGCGATGCGCGCCACGGAGCGCGCCACCGGCGCACACTTCTGCGAACGCGCCCCCTTGTTCCGGCCCCTACGCCGTTCCGGCGAATCCTTCTAAGGTGTGCAGCATTGGTGGTACGGGCGGCGGCACGACCGCCCCACGACTGGCCCCGAAGGGTCGAGGAGGACCTGGCATGACGGAGATGGCCCCGAAACTGCGCGCGGTGCTGGAGGGTATCCCCACCTACAAGCCCGGCCGCCCGGCCGCCGACGGCCCCGCGGCGTACAAGCTGTCCTCCAACGAGAACCCCTACCCGCCGCTGCCCGGGGTCCTGGAGGCCGCCACCGCCGCCGCCGGCTCCTTCCACCGCTACCCGGACATGGCCTGCGGCCTGCTGACCTCGGAGCTGGCGCACCGCTTCGGGGTGCCGATGAGCCACATCGCGACCGGGACCGGCTCCGTCGGCGTCGCACAGCAGCTCCTCCAGGCCACCGCGGGCCCCGGCGACGAGGTGGTCTACGCCTGGCGCTCCTTCGAGGCCTACCCGATCATCACCCAGATCTCCGGCGCGGCCTCCGTCCGGGTGCCGCTGGACGCCGACGAGAGGCACGATCTGGACGCGATGGCCGACGCCGTCACCGAGCGCACGCGCCTGGTCTTCGTCTGCAACCCCAACAACCCCACCGGCACCGCCGTCCGCCGCGCCGAGCTGGAGCGGTTCCTGGACCGTGTCCCCGGCGACGTGCTGGTGGTGCTGGACGAGGCCTACCGCGAGTTCGTCCGCGACGAGGAGATCCCGGACGGCATCGAGCTGTACCGCGACCGCCCGAACGTCTGCGTGCTGCGCACCTTCTCCAAGGCGTACGGCCTGGCCGGGCTGCGGGTCGGCTTCGCCGTCGCCCACGAGCCGGTGGCGGCGGCGCTGCGCAAGACCGCGGTGCCGTTCGGCGTGAGCCAGATCGCGCAGGACGCGGCGGTCGCCTCGCTGCGCAGCGAGACCGCACTGCTGGAGCGCGTGGACGCCCTGGTCGCCGAGCGGGCGCGGGTGGTGCGCGAGCTGACCGCGCAGGGCTGGACGGTCCCCGAGACCCAGGCGAACTTCGTCTGGCTGCGGCTGGGGGAGCGCACGGGCGACTTCGCCGGGACTTGCGAGGCGGCGGGCGTGGTGGTGCGGCCGTTCGCGGGCGAGGGGGTCCGCGTCACGATCGGCGAGACGGAGGCCAACGACCTCTTCCTCAAGGCCGCGCAGGACTTCCGCAGGGACCTCTAGCCCGCCACCCCCGGCTCACCGGGGACCAACAGCCCTCCGAACAGGACCTTCATTCCCTCCCACCCCCCGGTGGGAGGGAATGAACATAGGTGAGTCATACTTCTTGTGAATGTGAACGCATTCACGAGCGCGTGTGCTACGTCACACCATGTCCACTTTGGGAGAGTGCCGTGGACCTAGCTCTGGCCCCGGAGACCCTGGCCCGGTGGCAGTTCGGGATCACCACCGTCTACCACTTCCTCTTCGTCCCCCTGACCATCTCGCTCGCCGCCCTCACCGCCGGCCTCCAGACAGCCTGGGTGCGTACCGGCCGCGAGGTCTATCTGCGGGCGACGAAGTTCTGGGGCAAACTCTTCCTGATCAACATCGCGATGGGCGTCGTCACCGGCATCGTGCAGGAGTTCCAGTTCGGCATGAACTGGTCCGACTACTCCCGCTTCGTCGGCGACGTCTTCGGCGCCCCCCTCGCCTTCGAGGCGCTGATCGCGTTCTTCTTCGAGTCCACCTTCATCGGCCTGTGGATCTTCGGCTGGGACAAGCTGCCGAAGAAGATCCACCTGGCCACCATCTGGATGGTGGCCATCGGCACGGTCCTGTCCGCGTACTTCATCCTGGCCGCCAACTCCTGGATGCAGCACCCGGTCGGCTACCGGATCGACCCCGAGTCCGGCCGCGCCGAGCTCACCGACTTCCTCGCGGTGCTCACCCAGAACACCGCCGTGGCGCAGTTCTTCCACACCATGACCGCCGCCTTCCTCACCGGCGGCGCCTTCATGGCCGGCATCGCCGCGTACCACCTGATGCGCCGCCGCCACATCCCGGTGATGCGCACCTCGCTGCGCCTGGGCCTGGTCACCCTCGTCACCGCCGGAGCGCTCACCGCCGTCAGCGGCGACCACCTCGGCAAGATCATGTACGAGCAGCAGCCGATGAAGATGGCCGCGGCCGAGGCCCTGTGGGAGACCGAGGGGCCCGCCCCCTTCTCCGTCTTCGCCTACGGCGACGTCGACGAGGGCCACAACAAGGTCGCCGTCGAGATCCCCGGCCTGCTCTCCTTCCTCGCCCACAGCGACTTCTCCACCCCCGTCCCCGGCATCAACGACACCAACGAGGCACTCCAGGAGCAGTACGGCCCCGGCGACTACAAGCCCAACATCCCCGTCGCCTACTGGGGCTTCCGCTGGATGATCGGCTTCGGCATGGCCTCCACCGCCCTGGGCGCCCTCGGCCTGTGGCTCACCCGCCGCCGCTTCCTCCTGGCCGAACACCACCGCACCACCGAGGACGAGGTCCCCAACCTCGCCCTCACCCCCAC
>NZ_JAKMAY010000408.1:0-4229 GCF_022015835.1 Streptomyces sp. ICN903
GCCGGGGGTCCGGGGGCTGACCCCGGCGGGCGTGGCAGGATGCCGTCATGCCCACCGAGCTGATCACCCCGGCCGCCAGGCCGGTGCACCCCGCCGGGCGGCCGGTGTGACCGCCCCCGTCTTCCTGGCCGAGACCGCCGCCCTGGCCGGTGCCGCTCCCGGCGCCGTGCTGGCGCTGGAGGGGCCCGAGGGCCGGCACGCCGTCGCGGTACGGCGGCTGCGCGCGGGTGAGGGGATCGTCCTCACCGACGGTGCGGGCACCGGGGCCTTCGGCACCGTCGCGGCCGTCGAGGGGAAGGACCGGCTGGAGGTCGCCGTCACCGAGGTGCGCACCGAGCCGGAGCCGCGCCCGCGGATCACCGTCGTCCAGGCCCTGCCCAAGGGCGACCGCGGCGAGCTGGCCGTGGAGACGATGACGGAGACGGGCGTGGACGCGATCGTGCCCTGGTCCGCGTCGCGCTGCGTCACGCAGTGGCGGGGCGAGCGCGGGCAGAAGGCGCTGCGCAAGTGGCGTTCCACCGCGCGCGAGGCCGGCAAGCAGTCGCGCAGGCTGCGCTTCCCGGAGGTCGCCGAACCGGCGTCCACCCGGCAGCTGCTCCCGCTGCTGTCGTCCGCCGCCTTCGCCGCGGTCCTCCACGAGGAGGGCTCGCGGCCGCTGGCGACCGCCGGGCTGCCGGCCGAGGGCGAGCTGGTGCTCGTCGTCGGCCCGGAGGGCGGGGTCGCCCCGGAGGAGCTGGAGGCGTTCGAGCAGGCGGGCGCGCGCCCGTACCGGCTGGGCCCGAGCGTGCTGCGCACCTCCACGGCGGGCACGGCGGCGGCGGCGCTGCTGCTGGGACGCACCGGCCGCTGGTCCTGATCGTCCGCGCCGGGGCCGGGGTACGATCGGCGCTGCGTGACCACCGATCGACCCACCTCACAGCGGGAGGCGCCACCGTGGCGGAGGAACCGCAGGCGGACTGCCTGTTCTGCAAGATCGTGGCGGGGGACGTCCCGGCGACGATCGTCCACGAGACCGACACCACGCTCGCCTTCCGGGACATCAACCCGCAGGCGCCCACCCATGTGCTGGTGATCCCCAAGGAGCACCACCCCGACGCCGCCGCGCTGGCCGCCGCGGCCCCGCAGTTGGCCGCCGACGTGCTGCGCGCGGCGGGCGAGGTCGCCGCGCAGGAGAACATCGCCCCGCCCGGGGGCGCCACCGTCGGCTACCGGATCGTGTTCAACACCGGCGCGGGCGCCGGGCAGACCGTCTGGCACGCGCATGCCCACGTCCTGGGCGGACGCGGCCTGAACTGGCCTCCCGGGTAAGCCCGTTGTCCGTACGCGAACTGGTCGTGCTGGGCACCGCCAGCCAGGTGCCCACCCGTCGGCGCAACCACAACGGCTACGTGCTGCGCTGGGACGGCGAGGCGCTGCTGTTCGACCCCGGCGAGGGCACCCAGCGCCAGATGCTCCGCGCGGGCGTGGCCGCCCACGACCTCACCCGGCTGTGCGTCACCCACTTCCACGGCGACCACAGCCTGGGCCTGGCCGGGGTCATCCAGCGCATCAACCTCGACCGTGTGCCGCACCCGGTCACGGCGCACTACCCGGCGAGCGGGCAGCGCTTCTTCGACCGCCTGCGGTACGCCACCGCCTACCGTGAGACGGCCGAGCTGCGCGAGGAGCCGGTCGGCGCCGACGGCACGCTGGCCGCCACCGCCGCGTACACCCTCCAGGCGCGGCGCCTGTCCCATCCGGTGGAGTCCTACGGCTACCGCCTGGTCGAGCCCGACGGGCGCCGGATGCTGCCCGAGCGGCTCGCCGCCCACGGCATCCTGGGCCCGGACGTCGGCCGCATCCAGCGCGAGGGCGAGCTGCGCGGGGTCACCCTCGACGAGGTGAGCGAGACCCGCCCCGGGCAGAGCTTCGCCTTCGTGATGGACACCCGGCTGTGCGAGGGCGTGCACGCGCTCGCCGAGGGCTGCGACATGCTGGTCATCGAGGCCACCTTCCTCGACGAGGAGGAGGCCCTGGCGCAGGAGTACGGCCATCTCACAGCGGGCCAGGCGGCCTCCGTCGCGGCGCGGGCGGGGGTGCGGCACCTGGTGCTCACGCACTTCTCGCAGCGCTACGACGACCCGGCCCGGTTCGCCGCCCAGGCCCGGGAGGCGGGGTTCGCCGGGGAGCTGACCGTGGCCGAGGACCTGATGCGGGTGCCGATGCCCCGGCGGCGCTGACCGCCGCCCACGCACCCTTCGCTCGCCCTCTCCGTCCGCACTCCCCCCGTAACCGCACCGCCCGGCCCGCTTCCGGCCGTGCCGCCGCGCGCCCCTTTCCGAAAAACGCACGGGCACCCTTGACGCCCCCCTCCGCCGTACCTAGTCTCCGTCTCCGCACATGGACAGGGTTCACATAGGAGAACAGGCTGGTGGTGGGGCGGTCCGGACCCGGGCGCCCGGCGGCGCTGGCCCCGACCCGGCAGGAGTCGCCGATGAAGGACCTGACCGTCACCGAGGTGCGCCTGACCCCGATCCTCGTCGCCGACCCGCCCCTGCTCAACACCCAGGGCGTCCACCAGCCCCACACCCCGCGCCTGATCGTCGAGGTGGTCACGGCCGGCGGCGTCACCGGGGTCGGGGAGACCTACGGCGACACCAAGTACCTGGACCTGGCGCGCTCCCTCGCCCGGCGGCTGCCCAGACACCCGGTCAGCGACCTGAACGGGCTGCTAGCCCTCGCCGGCGGACTCCCCCTGGACGGCCACCGGACGGACGGCTCGGCGGACGTCGGCGGACTGCGCGGTGTCCAGACCGCCGGCAAGCTGCGGCTGTCCGTCGTCTCCGGTTTCGAGGTGGCCTGCCTGGACGCCCTGGGAAAGGCGCTGGGGATGCCCGTGCACGCCCTGCTCGGCGGGAAGGTGCGCGACCGGGTCGAGTACAGCGCCTACCTGTTCTACCGCTGGGCCGCCCACCCCGGTGACGCGGCGGGAGGCGGCGACGACCGGGGCGCCGCCCTCGACCCGGCCGGAATCGTCGCCCAGGCCCGCCGTCTCGCGGCCGACCACGGCTTCGGCTCCTTCAAGCTCAAGGGCGGTGTCTTCCCGCCCGAGGAGGAGATCGCCGCCGTGCGGGCGCTGGCGGAGGCCTTCCCCGGCAGCCCCCTGCGCCTGGACCCCAACGGCGCCTGGTCGGTGGAGACCTCGCTGAAGGTCGCGGACGAACTGCGCGACGTGCTGGAGTACCTGGAGGACCCGGTCACCGGCACGCCCGCGATGGCCGAGGTCGCCGCACGGGCCGGAGGGCTGCCGCTGGCCACCAACATGTGCGTGACCACCTTCCCGGAGATCGCCGAGGCGTTCACCACCGGCGCCGTCCAGGTGCTGCTCAGCGACCACCACTACTGGGGAGGGCTGCGCAACACCCAGCAACTGGCCGCGATCTGCCGCGCCTTCGGCGTCGGGGTGTCCATGCACTCCAACACCCACCTGGGCGTCAGCCTCGCCGCCATGACCCACGTCGCCGCCACCGTCCCCGGCCTGGAGCACGCCTGCGACACCCACTACCCCTGGCAGACCGAGGACGTGCTCACCGAGCGCATCGCCTTCCACGAGGGCGCGGTCACCGTCCCCGACGCCCCCGGCCTGGGCGTCGCCCTCGACCGCGGGCGCCTCGACGCCCTCCACCGCCGGTGGCTGGCCGACGACGGCTCGATGCGCGACCGGGACGACGCCGCCGCCATGCGCCGGGCCGATCCGGACTGGGAAGCCCCCTCCGTACCGCGCTGGTGACGCCGTACGCAACCCGCGGCCGGCCCACCGCGCCGATCGTGCACACTGGCCGCATGCTCGACCCGCTCGCCGCGCTCCGCACCCCCGACGACCCGCCCTGCGACGTCTATCTGACCGGGACGGTCTTCCTGGACATCATCTTCACCGGCCTGGACTCGGCGCCGGTGCGCGGCACCGAGTCCTGGGCGCGGGGCATGGGGTCGAGCCCCGGCGGCGTCGCCAACATGGCCACCGCCCTGGCCCGGCTCGGCCTGCGCACCTCGCTCGCCGCCGCCTTCGGCGACGACATGTACGGCGAGTACTGCTGGGAGGCGCTGGAGAAGGGCGAGGGCATCGACCTGTCGCTGTCGCGCACCGCACCCGGCTGGCACTCGCCGGTCACCGTCTCGATGGCCTACGAGGGCGAGCGGACGATGGTCTCCCACGGGCACGAGGCCCCCCGGCCCGAGGAGCCCGCCCC
>NZ_JAKMAY010000409.1:0-4212 GCF_022015835.1 Streptomyces sp. ICN903
GAGGGGGACGTGGGGAGGGACGGTGTGGCGTCGGCGCCACCGCCCGTCCCCGGCGCGGAGGCGGCGGGGACGCCCGCGGCGCGGCGTTCCGGGTCGGTGCGGTCGGGGAGGAGGTACGTCGCGGTGGTGACCGCGACGGCGAGGACCGCGGCGAGTACGGCGATCACGGTGGGTACGGCGGGCAGCGGCCACGGCCCGAGCCGAAACCCGAACCCGGGCCGGAGCCGGCTCCGCCGGGGAGCGGGCTCGGACTCGGACTCCGGCTCAGGCTCAGGCACGGGCACGGGCACGGATTCGGGCTCCGGCTCCGGCTCCGGCTCGGAGCGTGCCTCGGGAACGGGCCCCACCACCGGACCCGGCCGCTCCGTTTCAATTCCGCGCAGCGCGTCGGCCCGCATCCACCGCCGGTGCAGCTCCAGCAGTTCCCCCGGAGTCGCGCCGCACAGTCTCGCCAGCCGCTCCACGGGGGCGTACTGCGCCGGTACCGCCCGGCCGTTGCAGTACCGGTGCAGTGTGGAGGTGCTGGTGTGCAGTCGGCGCGCCAGCGTGCCGTAGCTGTGTCCCGACCGCTCCTTCAGCTCCCTCAGGAAGGAGGCGAACTCCTCCGTCCCCCGTGCGGCACCCATGGCATCCCCCTCGTCCGCGCCGTTCCGGGAAGCGCGTTCCAGGCACGCGCGTTTCCACAGGTCAGCCTAGGCGCGAACGTTCCCGCGTCCCGCTTGTTCGGGAATGTGTTGCCGCCGTGCGGCGGGGCGTTCCAGGCTCGTGGTGCCGGCCGCCGGCCACCTGACGACCGGTCACCGACCGAAAGGACGCAGACGATGCCCATCCGCACCCGCCGCAACCGCCTCGCCGCCGCCGTGACGGCGGTGGCCGCCGCGGCCGTGGCGCTGACCGTCCCGGGTACGGCGCAGGCCGAGCCCGTACGGACCGGCGCACCCGCCTTCCTCTCCCCCGGGCAGCTTCCGCCGCACCCGTTCTCTCCGTGGTACGCGGGCGAGGTCGCACCGGGGCTTCCGGAGAACCCGGTCTTCTGCCTGGAGGACGCTCTGCCCGAACAGGGCTCCTGGCACCGGCGGTTCCACACGGAGCTGGACACCGGTGCCGTCCAGGTCACGGTGCGCACCTCCGGCGTCGGCGCGGCCCGCAGGCTGGCCGCCGAGGCCGAGGCGTCGGTGCGCGACTGCGCGGCGGACTTCCGGGAGCGGTATCCGGGAGCATCCGCCCAGTGGAAGGACTACGGCCGCGTCGATGTCGAGGAGGGCGCCCGTATCCACGGCGTCCACACCGCCCCGCCGGAGTCCGAGTACGGGATCCACCTGTTCGGCGTGGGGCGCGACGGGCGCACGGTCACGGTCGTCGCCTGGGGCCAGATGGGCACCTTCGAGGACGCCCCGGTGAAGGACTTCAAGGAGACGGTGCGCACGGCGGTGGAGAAGCTGTACCGCTGACCTGGCCGGACAACACCGGTGCGGGCCCCGTCGCAGTACGGCGACGGGGCCCGCACCGGTGTTCCGCCCGCCGTCCGCTCAGTCGCGCAGCCGCCGGCCCACCTCGCCCAGCGCCCGCGCCAGGACGGCGAGTTCCTCGCGGTCGAGGATGTCGATGAGCGTCTCGCGCACCGTCGCCACATGGCCGGGGGCCGCGGCGCGCAGCAGTTCGCGCCCCTCCTCGGTGAGGACGGCGAAGACGCCGCGGACGTCGGTGGGGCAGGCGCGGCGCCGCACCAGACCGCGCCTCTCCAGCTGGCCGACCTGGTAGGTCAGGCCGCTCTTGGAGGTGATCAGCCGTTCGGCCAGTTCGGTCATGCGGATCTCGCCGCCGGGGGCCTCGGCGAGGTGGACCAGGATCTCGTACTGCGGGTGGGACAGGCCCGCCTCGTCCTTGAGCTGCTGCTCAAGCCTTCGGGTGACGCGGTTGCCGGCTTCGAGGAAGCCCTGCCAGGCCGCCATCTCCAGCTCGTCCAGCCATCGGGGCTCCTTCATGCCCCCATCGTACGCGGTTGTTCAAATTCAAACCAAGCTGTACGCTCACCGTCGGCAAGTGATTCGAATTTGAACCATCGGAACGACAGAGCAGGAGAACACGCATGGCCTCCTCCACCGGCACCCTCCCCGGCGCCGACGCCACCACAGGTGCCCGCGCCGGCGCCCCGGCGCCCTCGTCCACCGCCCACGACGCCGGACTCGCGCTGCTGCGCCTCGCACTCGGCCTGACGATGGCCGCGCACGGCGCGCAGAAGCTGTTCGGCTGGTTCGGCGGAGGCGGTGTCGAGGGCACCGGGCAGTTCTTCGCCTCGCTCGGCTACCCCTCACCCGAGGCGATGGCCGTGGTCGCCGGCCTGACCGAGACCCTCGGCGGCCTCGCCCTCGCCCTCGGCCTGCTCACTCCGCTCGCCGGGGCGGCCGTACTGGGGACCATGGTCAACGCGGTGGCGGTGAAGTGGGGCGGCGGCTTCTTCGCTCCGCAGGGCGTGGAGTACGAGCTCCTCCTCGCCGCGGGCGCCGCCGCGCTCACCCTCTCCGGCCCCGGCCGCTGGGCCGTGGACCGCGCCCTGCCCGTGCTGCGCTCCCACCGGCTCTCCCACGGCGCGGCCGCCGTCGCGCTGGCCGCCGTCGTCGCGGGCGCGACCCTGCTGGCCCGCTCCTGACCCACCTCCTCCCCGTCCTCCGAACACGCGGTTCCACGCGAGCCCGGACAGCGGGAGCACAGAAGAAACGGAAGGCGCCACCATGACCGCGACCACTCCCCCGGCCCCGGGCGGCCCCGAGGCGGGCCGCATGCCCGTGCTGTATCTCAGCCACGGCGCCCCGCCGCTGGCCGACGACGCCCTGTGGACCTCGCAGCTCGCCGACTGGTCCGCGAAGCTGCCGCGGCCCGAGGCCGTGCTGATCGTCTCCGCCCACTGGGAGTCCGCGCCGGTGACGCTGGGCGCCACCCGGACCGTCCCCCTGGTGTACGACTTCCACGGCTTCCCCGAGCACTACTACCGCGTCGCCTACCCGGCCCCGGGCGCCCCCGCCCTGGCCGCGAAGGTGCGGGCCCTGCTCGCCGGGCCGGGCACCCCGGTGCACGACGCGCCGGACCGGGGCCTGGACCACGGCGCGTACGTGCCGCTGGCCGAGATGTACCCCGACGCCGACGTCCCCGTGCTCCAGCTCTCGATGCCCACCCTGGACCCCGGGGAGCTGCTGCGGCTGGGCCGCAGGCTGGCCCCGCTGCGCGACGAGGGCGTGCTGATCGTCGGCAGCGGCTTCTTCACCCACAACCTGCGCGGTCTGACGTGGGGCGCCGGACCCGACGAGGCTCCGTCCTGGTCGAAGGAGTTCGACGCGTGGGGCGGCGAGGCCCTGGAGAGGTCGGACCTCGACGCCCTGCTCGACTTCGAGCACCGGGCCCCGGCGGGCCGGATCGCCCACCCGCGCACCGACCACTTCGCGCCGCTGTTCGTCTCCCTGGGAGCGGGCGAGGCCGACCTGGGCGCCCAGCACACGGTCGTCGACGGCTTCTGGGCCGGGCTGGCCAAGCGTTCGGTGCAGTTCGGCTGACTCCGTCCGGCCGGGTCCGGCCGGCTGGGCCCGGCCGGACACCGCACCCGCCTCCGCACCGGCCTTCGCGGGCGTCAGGTGACCGGAAGCACCACGACCCGGCCGGGAGCGGCCGGGTCGTAGGCGACGGAGTCCCCCGGCCGGTGCCAGTGGAGCGCGAAGCGGTGGCCCGCCCGGTACGCCTCCAGACCGGCCCGGCAGTAGGCGACCATGTCGCCGGGCAGCGCGGCCAGCGGGAACCAGCCCAGCTCCGAGCACTTGTCGGGCTCGGCGTTGACCGGCTCGCGCCCGTGATCCGCCCAGGCCTCGAAGAACCAGCCCATCCGGGGATCCCCGGTCGGGGAGCGGTGCTGCATCACGAGGGCGACCCTCAGCTCCTCGGGCGCGAGGCGCAGTCCGATCTCCTCGTACGCCTCCCGGATCACCGCCTCCCGCACGTCCTCACCGTCCTCGGCGTGGCCGGACGGCGCGTTCAGCAGGCCGTCCGCGTAACCGGTGCCGGCCCGGCGCGCGAGCAGGACCTCCTCGCCGCGCCGCAGTACGAGGTGGACGTCGACGATCTCCCTGTGCCGTCTTCTGTTCCGCAGACTTCTCATGGTGCGCGATCATCGCACCGCCCTGCGACATCGGCGCCCCCTCGTTCCAGCGCGGGGCGGGCCGGGGG
>NZ_JAKMAY010000041.1:0-27672 GCF_022015835.1 Streptomyces sp. ICN903
AGGGGGCGAGGTCGGTGAGCTTCGCCCCGGGGCGAGGCGGGGCGAAGTAAGGGCGAGGGGCGAAGTGGGAGGTTCATGCGGCCTCGGAGAGGGGCCGGATGAGGGTGTGGGCGTGGCCACGGCCGGTCTTCTCCACCGCGACGCAGCCCTCGACGATCAGCAGGTCCAGGGCGGTCCGCACGATGTCCCGCTTGCCGCCGACCATGGTTTCGATGGAGTTCTTGGACAGCCCCGGCTGCTCGGCGAGGAGCTTGCTGATCTTGGCCATGACGACCGTGGGCCGGAACTCGGTCTCCGTCTTGGCCACCGGCGCGGTGATGGCCGTGTCGTTGAAGCCTTCGGGGACCGACTCCATGACGAAGTCGCCGAAGTGGTCGATGCCCGGGGTCTTGGTCGGCAGGGCGTGCTCACGCAGCCGCCCCGGCCGGTCCTTGGTGATGTAGACGGCTGAGCGTCCGTTACGGCCGACGCCGAAGGCGGCACGGTTGTCCAGGACGTAGGCGGCCCCGTCGAGCCCGTTCAGCTTGTGCACCGCGCCCAGGGAGTAGCGCCCCCGGCCTTCGGTGCTCTTGGTGACGTGGTCAGCCGCCGCCACGGCGGGCCCGAGCGCGGCGATGGGGCGCGGCAGTGTCCGGCCGAACTTCGCCGCGTCGGCATTGTCGAGCGGGTTGAGGCCGTGCAACGTCATGGCCTCGGTGATCCCGTCCAGGACGGCCAGCGTCGGCCGCACCTCTTCCAGCAGCCGCCACAGGGCCCCGCCGTCGAGGCGTACCGGCACTTCCGGCCGGATGTAGTGGAACCGGTCGCGGATGTGGTCGGCGGGGACGCCGAGTGTGAGGAGGCGGCCCACGATGCCTCCCGCGTCGTCCTCGAAGTCGAGGTAGATGACGTGGTGCCCCTGGGCGATCTCGTGAGCGCAGGCGGCCAGCAGGAACCACGTCTTGCCGCCCTCGGACTCGCTGGAGACCGAGTGCATGCGGCCGGGGTAGAACAGCCCCACTCCGTCATTGCGGGCTCCCACGGTGGGCGCAGGGCGCTCGTAGCGGCCCTCCAGCACGTCGGTGAGGTCCACCGGGCGCCACGAGGTGTCCAGCGCCTCCAGCGCGGCAGGCGTCAGGGAGGTAGTCTGGGAAGTGGTTGTTGGGCGGCCGTCGGAGGAGAGATCCCCGGCGGCCGTCGTCGTGTTGTCTTGCATGTGCTCGTACTCATAACTGCGGGTCTGAGTGTGGGCGGGGAATCGTTCAGACGGCGACGGCCGGGCAGTCGTCTTCGTGCTCCATGCGGGCGTGGAGCACCCGCCAGGCCTTCGCCGCTTTCCGGCGCTCGGCGCGGTTCGGCAGCTCCATGCGGGCACCGCAGCCGGGGCACACGCCCGTCGTGTTGGCCACGCGCCGGACCGCCAGGGCGTCCTTGACCTCCTGCGGCTGGTCGTCCGTGAGAGCGGGCTGCACGACCAGGACGCGCTCCCCGTCGGCACGGACCGCCACTGTCAGGTCGAACCTGGGCGTCACCGTGCCCCCTTCCGCACGGCCCGGTTGGCGGCCCACCAGGCCCTGTAGCGGGCGTTCTCGCGCTCCGGGTCGGCCCAGTAGCGCGCGCGGGCGTAGGCCCGCTTGCAGGGCGCACACCTCGGCCCCTGGTCGCGGCCGTTCAGGTATGTTTCGCTGCTCCCGCAGACCGAGCAGGCGAAGCCGGCCTCCTCCTCGCTCATGCGGCATCACCGCTCTGCTGCTCGTCCAGCCATCGGTCCACGTCACCCCAGCGGTACCGCAGGTGCCTGCCGACCCTGACCCCCTTCGGACCGATCCCCATCCACCTCCACTGGTGGAGTGTGGAGACCGGCACGCCCAGGTAGTCGGCAAGCTCTTGCGGTGTAGCCAGAGCCCGCCGCTCGTCAGTGGTCTTGCCCATGATCACTCCATTCGACGTCTTGACGATCTAATCGCCGTGACATCGACGGTACGAACCCTTGACTCAAGCGTCAAGAAGGAGAAAGAATCGCCATTATGGCGACTAGAGCAGTTGAGAGTGGGCCAACCGGTGAGCGCGTGGCAGCCAACATCGCACGGCTGCGCAAGCAGCGCGGCTGGGACCAGAAGGAGTTGGCGGCCAGAGTGACGGAAGCTGGGCGTGCCATGAGCGCATCGGTGATCAGCAAAACCGAAAAGCGCGAACGTCGGGTCGACGTTGACGACCTCGTGGCGTTCGCAGCAGCTCTGAATGTCACTCCTGCCGCGCTCCTACTGCCCCACCGGGACCAGGGCGGTCCCATCGAGGTTGCGGGACAGCCGATGCCCTGGGGGCGGGCCTGGCGCTGGATGCACGGGGAGGCTCCGCTTCCGGGTAGCGAGGCAGAGGACGACTTCGGAGTGTTCATGACCTGGCTGACGACGAACCGGCCGTACCTGACCAGAGAGGAGGTCGCCCGCTTCATCGGACCAGCGGTGCCCACAAGCGACGCCGACTGGGACGTAGACACCGGCCGGGTCTGGAAGGACGCCACACGAGAGGAGGACGACGATGGCTAAGGTCTACGACCGCTGGCACAAATCCCATCCACATGAGGATGAGAAGCCGTGCACCCGGTGCCCGTCCAGGAGCCGCATGCTGGTCCCCAGCAGGGACCACGGCGTCGCCATGAGGTACCAGGTGCGCTGGCGGGAGGGGACGGTCCAGCGCAAGGAGAACTTCGTCAAGCTGCGCGAAGCCCAGGACAGGGCGAAGGCCATCGACACGGACATGAGGCGCGGCCAGTACGTGGATGTGCGCGACCAACGGATCACGTTCGAGGAGTACGCCGAGACCTGGCGCACGGCGCAGCCACACCGTCCGGGCACTGCGAAGGACGTGGAGCAGTCATTGCGCTGCTACGCCTATCCGGCGTTCGGCGCTCAGCGGCTGGCCTCCATCCGCTCCTCCAGCTTGGAGGCATGGGCCACCGGCCTGGTGAAGACACAGGGACTTGCGCCCAGCACCGCTCGCAAGGTCTTCCAGAAGGTCAAGGCGGTGTTCAACGCGGCTGTACGCGACGGGCTCGTTCTCCGCTCCCCGTGTGCTGGGGTGAAGCTCACCAAGGTGCCCCACACCGAGGTGGTACCGCTGACCCGGGATGAGGTGGAGCGGCTGACGACGGCCGTGCCGGACCGGTACCGAGCGCTGGTGGTCCTGGCCGCCGGAAGCGGGCTGCGGCCTGGGGAACTGTTCGGGCTCCAGGTACGACACGTGAACTTCCTTGGCCGTTCCGTCAAGGTCGAGCAACAGCTCCAGCAGACGACCGGCCACGGGGTCTACGTCGGCCCGCCGAAGACCGAGCGGTCGCACCGCACAGTTCCCCTCTCGAAAACTGTCCTGGACGCCCTGGAGCGCCATCTGGAACGCTACCCCGCCGTTGGCGACGATTACCTGTTCCGTATGGAGCGGGGCGGTCCGATCGTCCGCACCGACTTCTACGGGCCTATCTGGCAGGCGGCTGTGAAGGCAGCCGGGTTGCCGAAGGGCACCCGTATGCACGACCTCCGGCACACCTATGCCAGTCTGCTGATCCGGCACGGCGAGGGGCCCAAAACCGTCGCCGTTCGGCTGGGCGACTCGGTGGCGGTCGCCATGCGGGTGTACGCCCACTTGTGGCCGGACGAAGACGAGGGCACCCGCGAGGCGGTCGAAGACTTCTTCGCCCCGCCGCCGAGTGCCCCCGATGTGCCCTCCGCAGCCGCTTGACGTGCTCCCACGCAGGTCAGAGCTTTAGGAAGAGGTCCCTCACACGTTGAAGCGGAACTCCACCACGTCGCCGTCGCGCATCACGTAGTCCTTGCCCTCCATGCGGGCCTTGCCGCGGGCGCGGGCCTCGGCCACCGAACCCGCCTCGACCAGGTCCTCGAAGGAGATGACCTCGGCCTTGATGAAGCCCTTCTGGAAGTCGGTGTGGATCACGCCGGCCGCCTCGGGGGCCGTGGCGCCCTTCCGGATCGTCCAGGCACGGGCCTCCTTCGGGCCCGCCGTCAGGTACGTCTGGAGGCCGAGGGTGTCGAAGCCGACGCGGGCGAGGGTGGCCAGGCCCGGCTCCTCCTGGCCGACCGACTGGAGCAGTTCCAGGGCCTCGTCCTCGTCCAGCTCGGCGAGGTCGGACTCCAGCTTGGCGTTGAGGAAGATCGCCTCGGCCGGGGCGACCAGCTTGCGCTGCTCCTCCTTGAACGCCTCGTCGGTCAGCTCGTCCTCGTCCACGTTGAAGACGTAGAGGAAGGGCTTGGTGGTGAGCAGGTGCAGGTCGTGCAGGAGTTCGGCCCGCTCGGAGCCCTGGACGACGCCGGCCGAGAACAGCGTGCGGCCCTCGTCCAGGATGGCCTTGGCCTCCTCGACGGCCCTGACCTTGGGCTGGACGTCCTTCTTGATCCGGGATTCCTTCTGGAGCCGGGGCAGGACCTTCTCGATGGTCTGGAGGTCGGCGAGGATCAGCTCGGTGTCGATCGTCTCGATGTCGTCCTTCGGCGAGACCCGGCCGTCGACGTGGACCACGTTCTCGTCGTCGAAGGCCCGGATGACCTGGCAGATCGCGTCCGACTCGCGGATGTTCGCCAGGAACTTGTTGCCCAGCCCCTCGCCCTCGCTCGCGCCGCGCACGATGCCGGCGATGTCGACGAAGTCGACGGTCGCGGGCAGGACGCGCTGGGAGCCGAAGATCTCCGCGAGCCGGGCGAGCCGGGGGTCGGGGACGCCGACGACGCCGACGTTCGGCTCGATGGTGGCGAACGGGTAGTTGGCCGCCAGCACGTCGTTCTTGGTCAGGGCGTTGAACAGGGTCGACTTGCCGACGTTGGGCAGGCCGACGATTCCGATCGTGAGCGACACGTGGCGACTTCCCGTAGCGAGAGGATCTGGGTGGACCGGCCCGGATGGGGGCCGATCCACCAGTCTACGGGCACTCCAAAGGACGGCCCTGGCGTGTCCGTGCCCGGCTCCGGGCCGGTGCCCGGCCTACGTTGGTGCGGTGGAGCAACACAGTGCGCGCATCCCCCGTCTCCGTCCGCGACGCCGGACGGCGCAGCCCCCATCCCCCGAAGCCGCGGAGAGCACGCGCCGGGACGCGCCGGAGCGGCCCGGTCCGGGCCCGCTGCGCGCGGATGCCCGGACCGCCCGGACCGGCCCGCCCGCCCGGCGCGAGTGGCCGCCGGGCGCGCGCCTGACCGGACTGGGCTGCGGACTGCTGGCCACGGGCGCGATGCTGCTGGCCGGCGGGCTGGACGCGCTGCTGCTGGACGGCCGGCCCGCCGTCTACGGGATCTCCTTCGTGCTGGTCAGCGCCGTGTGCGCGCTGTGGGTGCGCCCGGCCGACCTGGCCGCCGCGCCGATCGCCGTGCCCATCGCGTTCACCGCCGGGCTGGTCCTCGTCAGCGGCGGTTCGGGCGGGCCGGCGGACCGGCTGGTGGAGCTGGTGACCGCCCTGGCCGTGCACGCCGGCTGGCTCTACGGGGGCACGCTGACCGCCGTGGCCGTGGCGGTCGCCCGCGGGCGGGCCGGCCGCAGGCCCGGCGCCAGGCGTGCCGGGTCCGGCGGGGCGAGGAGGGCCGGGGCCCGGAGGGGAAGGGCCGGGACGCGGAAGCGGGCCGCGGCCCCGGCCGCCTCCGCCGGTGCGGAGGGCGGCGGGGAGCGGCCCGCGCGGCAGCCCGCCGGCTAGCCGGCGGCCTTGCGTCCGGCCTCGGCCCGCAGATCCCGGCGCAGCTCCTTGGGGAGGGAGAAGGTCAGCTTCTCCTCCATCGGCTGGACGACCTCCACATCGCCGTAGCCGCGCTCGGCCAGCCACTCCAGGACGCCCTCGACCAGCACGTCCGGCACCGAGGCGCCCGAGGTGACGCCGACGGTGGCGACCCCCTCCAGCCACGCCTCGTCGATCTCGGAGGCGTTGTCGACCAGGTGTCCGTCCTTCGCGCCCGCGCCGAGGGCGACCTCGACCAGGCGGACGGAGTTGGAGGAGTTCCTCGAGCCGACGACGATGACCAGGTCGGATTCGGCGGCGACCTGCTTGACCGCGGTCTGGCGGTTCTGGGTGGCGTAGCAGATGTCGTCGCTCGGCGGGCTGACCAGCGCCGGGAACCGCTGCTTGAGCGCGTCGACCGTCTCCATCGTCTCGTCGACCGACAGCGTGGTCTGGGAGAGCCAGACGACCTTCTCGGGGTCGCGCACCTCGACG
Organism: Streptomyces sp. ICN903; assembly: GCF_022015835.1. Lineage (NCBI taxonomy): Bacteria > Bacillati > Actinomycetota > Actinomycetes > Kitasatosporales > Streptomycetaceae > Streptomyces > Streptomyces sp. ICN903. The sequence goes on from NZ_JAKMAY010000041.1 coordinate 6,185, forward strand.
TTCTCCACGTCTCCGGGGCCGTCGACCAGTGTGATGTGGTCGGGCGCCTCGCCGCTGGTGCCGATGACCTCCTCGTGGCCCTCGTGGCCGATCAGGAGGATGTCGTAGTCGTCCTTGGCGAAGCGGACGGCCTCCTTGTGGACCTTGGTCACCAGGGGGCAGGTGGCGTCGATGGTCGCCAGCTTCCGCCGCTCGGCCTCCTCGTGGACGACCGGGGCGACCCCGTGGGCGGAGAAGATCACGATGGAGCCCTCGGGCACCTCCTCCGTCTCGTCGACGAAGATCGCGCCCTTCTTGCGCAGGGTCTCCACGACGTACTTGTTGTGGACGATCTCCTTGCGCACGTAGATCGGCGCGCCGTACTGCTCCAGCGCCTTCTCGACGGCGATCACGGCGCGGTCGACGCCCGCGCAGTAGCCGCGGGGCGCGGCGAGGAGGACCCGGCGTGCGGTCGTAGCAGTCATGGGGCCATCGTACGGGCCCGGTCCGCGGACGCCCGGCGGGGCGGGACGGACGGGCGGGCCCCGGTTGTCGGCGGGTGCGGCTAGCCTCCTTCCATGGCTCTCAACACGTCGCCCGAGGCGCCGGTCCCCGTCGGCGAGGTGTCGCGGCTGATCGGCGGATGGATCGACCGGCTGGGCGCGGTGTGGGTCGAGGGGCAGATCACCCAGCTCTCCCGGCGCCCCGGCGCGGGGATGGTGTTCCTGACCCTGCGCGACCCCTCCTACGACGTCTCGCTGACCGTGACCTGCTACCGCGCCGTCTTCGACAAGGTGGCGGACGTGGTGGGCGAGGGCGCCCGGATCGTGGCGCTGGGCAAACCGGAGTGGTACGCGCCGCGCGGTCAGCTCTCCCTGCGGGTGAGCGAGATCCGGCCGGTGGGGATGGGCGAGCTGCTGGCGCGGCTGGAGCAGCTGAAGAAGTCGCTGGCCGCCGAGGGTCTGTTCGCGGCCGAGCGGAAGAAGCCGCTGCCGTTCCTGCCCGGTCTGGTCGGCCTGGTCACCGGCCGCGCCTCCGCCGCCGAGCGGGACGTGCTGGAGACGGCGCGGCAGCGCTGGCCCGCCGTCCGCTTCGCCGTGCGCAACGTGGCCGTGCAGGGCGTGCACGCGGTGCCGCAGGTGATCGACGCGGTGCGGGAGCTGGACGCCGACCCGGCCGTGGACGTGATCATCGTGGCCCGGGGCGGCGGCAGCGTGGAGGATCTGCTGCCCTTCTCCGACGAGCGGCTGGTGCGGGCGGTGGCCGGCTGCGTCACCCCGGTGGTCTCGGCCATCGGGCACGAGCCGGACACCCCGTTGCTGGATCTGGTCGCCGACCTGCGCTCCCGTACGCCCACTCACGCCGCCAAGGACGTCGTGCCGGACGTGCGCGAGGAACTGGAGCGGGTGCGGCAGCTGCGCGAGCGGGCGCTGCGGGCGGTTCAGGGGATGCTGGAGCGGCAGGAGCGGGGGCTGGCGGACACCATGAGCCGCCCGGTGATGGCCCGGCCGCACGCGATGGTGACCGAGCGCGAGGAGCAGGTCGCGGCGGTGCTCGACCGCGCCCGGCGGACGTTCGGGCATCTGCTGGCGCGGGCCGAGGCGGAGCTGGAGCACACCACCGCCCGGGTCGTCGCCCTCTCCCCCGCCGCGACGCTCGCACGCGGCTACGCGGTGCTGCAGCGGGCCGACGGGAGCGCGGTGCGGGCGGCGCGGGAGGTGGCCGACGGCGAGCGGCTGCGCGCCCGGGTGGCCGAGGGGGAGCTGACGGTGGTCGTGCGGCGCGGCGAGGAGGAGTGAGGCAGCCGCGCTGTCAGGCCCCGACACTAGGCTGAGGCGCATGACAGACACGAGCACGGATGCCCCGCCGGCCGGGGAGATGGGCTACGAGCAGGCGCGCGACGAGCTGATCGCCGTGGTCCGCCGTCTGGAGGCGGGCGGCTCCACGCTGGAGGAGTCGCTGGCGCTGTGGGAGCGGGGCGAGGAACTGGCCGCGGTCTGCCGCCGCTGGCTGGAGGGCGCCCGTGCACGGCTGGACGCGGTGCTGGCCGAGGGCGGGGAGGACGCCGCCGACGAGGCCGCGGACGAGGAGGGGCCGGCGGACGGCCGGGAGTGACGGCGGGGCCGCCCCGGTCCGTGCCAGGTCCGTGAGGACGCCGTCGCCGCCGTCCGGGAGCCGTCCGGGAAGCACGCCGGGCCGCCGGGTGGGAACCCGGCGGCCCGTTTCCCGCCTCGGCGTCCGCTCAGTTCTCCCCGGGCGCCCCGGTCTCCGCGGGCTTCCCGGTCTCGCCGGCGCCTGCGGGCGCCCCGCTCTCTTCCGGGCCCCCGGCCCGCTCCGCCTCCAGCGAGGCGGCCAGCCGCGTGAGGCTCTCGAAGGACGCCGTGCCCGTCACCACCGTGGTCACCCCGGACTCCCGCCGGACCAGCGCGTCGTACTTCTCGCCCTCGTAGCGCTCCCACTCCTCGCCGCCGACCGTCTGGGTGCGGTCGGCCGGTTCCGCCCCGTGGGTGACGCCCCGGACGAACTTCTCCGGCTCGCCGTCGCTCTGCTCGACGGCCGCGTACTGGTCGTCCGGGTCCATGAAGCCCAGGTGCCACACGGCCCCGAGGTCGCTCTGCCGCTTGTAGCTCACCGAGGTCGCGCGCCAGGTGTCCGGCAGCCCCGCGGGCGCCACCACCGGGTACGGCGCCGCGCGCCGCGCCGTGACCAGCTCCACGTCGTAGCTGATCGGGCGGACCGGGTCCAGTGAGTCGTCGTGCGGGACGAGCAGGTACACGAACCCCGCACCCAGAAGGATCACCAGCAACGACAGCACCATGTCCCGGGCCGTCTGCCTACCGCGCTTGTTCTCCGTGCTTGCCACGCCTCCATGGTCCCCCATGCCCGTTTCCGCCCGGGCCACCACCCCCATCGCGCTCATCCGTGGGGCAGCCTGCTCACTTTGCCACTGCTCCGGATAGGGTCGAAGGCACCCTCAACACTTCGGCCGTCGCGTTCGGACGCCGTACAGACGTGCAGAAAGGTGCGTCACGATGACCGATCACCACCACCTTCCCTCCCAGCTCGAAGTAAGCCCCGAGGCACCCGACCGCAACCTCGCCCTCGAACTCGTCCGCGTGACCGAGGCGGGCGCCATGGCATCGGGCCGCTGGGTCGGCCGCGGCGACAAGAACGGCGCGGACGGTGCGGCCGTCCGCGCGATGCGCACCCTGGTCTCCACCGTCTCGATGAACGGCGTCGTCGTCATCGGCGAGGGGGAGAAGGACGAGGCCCCGATGCTCTACAACGGCGAGCGCGTGGGCGACGGGACCGGCCCGGAGTGCGACGTGGCCGTGGACCCGGTGGACGGCACGACGCTGACCGCCAAGGGCATGGGCAACGCGGTGTCGGTGCTGGCCGTGGCCGAGCGCGGCTCGATGTTCGACCCGTCGGCCGTGTTCTACATGGACAAGCTCGCCACCGGCCCGGAGGCCGCCGAGTTCGTCGACATCACCGCCCCGCCCGCGGTCAACATCCGCCGGGTCGCCAAGGCCAAGGGCGGTACCCCTGAGGACGTCACCGTCGTCATCCTCGACCGGCCGCGCCACGACGGCATCGTCAAGGAGGTGCGGGAGTCCGGCGCCCGGATCAAGTTCATCTCCGACGGCGACGTGGCGGGCGCGATCATGGCCGTCCGCGAGGGCACGGGCGTGGACCTGCTGCTGGGCATCGGCGGTACGCCGGAGGGCATCATCGCCGCCTGCGCGATCAAGTGCCTGGGCGGTGTGATCCAGGGCCGGCTGTGGCCCAAGGACGACGAGGAGCGGCACAAGGCGATCGACGCGGGCCACGACCTGGACCGGGTGCTGACCACCGACGACCTGGTCAGCGGCGACAACGTGTTCTTCGTCGCCACCGGCATCACCGACGGCGACCTGCTGCGGGGGGTGCGCTACCGCGCGGAGACGGCCACCACCCAGTCCCTGGTGATGCGGTCGAGGTCCGGCACGATCCGTCAGATCGACTCCACCCACAAGCTGTCGAAACTGCGCGCCTACAGCGCGGTCGACTTCGACCGGGCCCGCTGACGCCGCGGCGGCGGGCCGGAGGGCCCGCCGCCGCGGCGACGCGGGGCGAGGTCCCGGACCGGCCGGAAGGCGGAGCCGGCGCCGGGACCGGTACCGGGGGGCGGCACCGGGGGCGGTGGCGTGCCGGTGCCGGTGCCGGGGTGGATCCCGGATGCGGCGGGGACCGTCAGGCGATGCGGGACACCTGGGCCGGCTGCCCCAGCTCGGCGTCGTGGCGACGGCGGCGGGCGAGCACCACTCTGCGCTCGGCCGCGGTCAACCCACCCCACACTCCGTACGGTTCAGGCTGGAGCAGCGCGTGCTCACGGCACTCGACGAGCACCGGGCAGCGTGCGCAGACCCGCTTGGCCGCCTGCTCGCGCGAAAGGCGGGCCGCCGTGGGCTCCTTGGAGGGCGCGAAGAACAGGCCGGCCTCGTCCCTGCGGCAGACCGCCTCGGAGTGCCACGGTCCGGTTTGCTCGCGCGAGGAGGTGCGCTGGACGGGGACGACGGCGGCCTGCGGAGACTGATGCGGCGTTTGCAGCACGGTCCACTCCTGACGACGGCTACGGCTGTTCGATCTTTCGATTGAGTCACCCTGACCCGCCTTGCTGCGCACGGCAGTTCGCGCTGCGGCCGTACGAGAGACGATGCATCGGCTCTACCCACTGTGCGCACGCTTATGCATACGGTGGCGTACGGCCGGACGGCCCGCCGCGCACCCCTTCGGCGGCGCCCGGCGAGGGGCGCGGCCGCCGTGTGCGCAGCGTGACGTGCGACGGGCCGGGCCGCCGCACCGATCCGGCGCGCCGTCAGTCCACGATGCGCACCGGAAGCGGACGCATTGCCTCCCGCAAATCCTTGGCGAGCACCGCGAACTCGTCCCGCCGCGCCGCTCCCGCCCGCATCGCCAGGCCGATCCGCCGCGAGGGGGCGGGGTCGGCGAAGCGCGCGGTCGCCAGCAGCTCGTTGCGCTCCGTCTCCACGTGCAGCGAGGTGCGCGGCAGCAGCGTCACGCCCAGCCCGCCGGCGACGAGCTGGACCAGGGTGGACAGCCCCGCCGCGCTCGTGGTGGCCGGTACCCCGTCGGTCCGCCCGGCCTCGCGGCACACGTCCAGGGCCTGCTGGCGCAGGCAGTGCCCCTCGTCCAGGAGCAGCAGGTCAAGGCCGCGCAGTGTCTCGCGGGGCAGGCGGTCCCGGCCGGCCAGTTCGTGCCCGCTCGGGGTCACCAGCACGAAGTCCTCGTCGAACAGGGGCACCGTCTCCACCCCGCCGGCGTCCGCGGTCTGCGGCGCGCCGGGCGGCACCGCGAGCAGCAGCAGGTCGAGCCGTCCGGCCACCAGGCCGTCGAGCAGCGAGGCGGTCTGCTCCTCGTGCACCTGCAGATCCAGTGCCGGATAGCGATCGTGAACGAGCCTCAGGACCGTCGGCAGCAGGTAGGGGGCGCAGGTCGGGATCACTCCCAGTCGCAGCGCGCCCGTGAAGGGGGCGCGTGCCGCCTCCGCCTCCTCCAGCAGTTCCTCCACCGCGTCCAGCACTGTCCGGGCTCTGGACGCCAGGCGCTCACCCGCCGGGGAGAGCAGTACTCTTCGCGTCGTACGCTCCAGCAGTCTCACGCCCAGCGATTCCTCCAGCGCCGCGACGGCACCCGAGAGAGCCGGCTGGCTCATCCCGATCTCCGCGGCGGCCTCCCGGAAGTGGAGGTTGTCCGCCACGGCCGCGAACGCCCGCAACTGGGACAGCGTGGGCTTGCGGGTCCCCCTGCCGTGCGGCACGGGCCCCTGGTGGGGGCGCCTGCGGGACTCCTGGTCCGGCCTGTGCGCCGACAGGGTCACTGATAACCACCTCCGATCAATGTCAGTGAGTCTAGCTATTTCTGTGATCAATGTTGGCTATGGCAGTGTGGATCGCGTCCAACCCTCAGGAAAGCCCCACCGCGGGGCGTTTCCACGCAACAAGGAGCGAGCGTGCTCACTGTCGGTGACAAGTTCCCCGAGTTCGATCTGACCGCCTGTGTGGACCTCGACGCCGACAAGGCGTTCGAGCAGATCAACCACAAGACGTACGAGGGCAAGTGGAAGGTCGTCTTCTTCTGGCCGAAGGACTTCACCTTCGTCTGCCCGACCGAGATCGCCGCCTTCGGCAAGCTGAACGACGAGTTCGCCGACCGCGACGCCCAGATCCTCGGCGTCTCGGGTGACTCGGAGTTCGTGCACCACGCCTGGCGCAAGGACCACGCCGACCTGCGCGACCTGCCGTTCCCGATGCTGGCCGACCCCAAGCACGAGCTGATGCGGGCCTGCGGCGTCGAGGGCGAGGACGGCTACGCCCAGCGCGCCGTCTTCATCGTCGACCAGAACAACGAGATCCAGTTCACCATGGTGACCGCCGGCTCCGTCGGCCGTAACCCCAAGGAGGTCCTGCGGGTCCTGGACGCCCTGCAGACCGACGAGCTGTGCCCTTGCAACTGGTCCAAGGGCGAGGAGACCCTCGACCCGGTCAAGCTGCTCGCGGGCGAGTGAGGGACTGAGACGACGACATGGCTCTCGACGACCTGAAGTCGGCACTGCCGGCCTACGCCAAGGACCTCAAGCTCAACCTCGGCTCCGTGATAGGCAACTCCGACCTGCCCCAGCAGCAGCTGTGGGGCACGGTGCTGGCCTGCGCGATCGCCTCGCGCTCGCCGAAGGTGCTCACCGAACTGGAGCCGGAGGCGAAGGCCAACCTCTCCCCCGAGGCCTACACCGCCGCCAAGGCCGCCGCGGCCGTCATGGCGATGAACAACGTCTTCTACCGCACCCGGCACCTGCTGTCGGACCCGGAGTACGGCACCCTGCGCGCGGGCCTGCGGATGAACGTCATCGGCAACCCGGGCGTGGACAAGACCGACTTCGAGCTGTGGTCGCTGGCCGTCTCCGCGGTCAACGGCTGCGGGCAGTGCCTGGACTCCCACGAGCAGGTGCTCCGCAAGGCCGGTGTGGACCGCGAGACGGTCCAGGAGGCCTTCAAGATCGCCTCCGTCATCCAGGCCGTCGGCACGGTGCTGGACGCCGAGGCCACGCTGGCCGGAGCGCAGGCGGACGCCCCGGCGGCCGCCGCGGTCTGACGGGCCGCCTCGGCCCGGCGGTCCGCCGCGGACCCTCCGCGTGAACGGACGGACCCCGCACCACCACCAGTGGTGCGGGGTCCGTCCGTTCGCCCTGCGGCCGCGCTACGGCATGGGCAGCTCGAACCAGACCACCTTGCCGGTGCTCAGCCGGGTCGCGCCCCAGCGCCGGGCCAGCCGGTTGACCAGGTACAGGCCCCGGCCGCCCTCGTCCGTCGCCCTGGCCTGCCGCAGCCTGGGCAGCTGCGGCACGTCGTCCCCGACCTCGCAGCGCAGTGTGTCGGTGCGCAGCAGCCGCAGCGTGATGGGCCGCTCGGCGTAGCGGACGGCGTTGGTCACCACCTCGCTGACCAGCAGCTCCACCGAGTCCGACAGATCCGTCAGGTCCCAGCGCTCCAGCGCGCGCCGCGCCAGGCGGCGGGCCTGCCGTGCGGTCTGGGCGCGCGGGTCGAGGTACCAGTAGGCCACGTCGCTGGGCGGGATGCCGTCGAAGCGGGCGGCCAGCAGCGCGATGTCGTCGTCCCGGTCCCCGGGGCCGAGGATGTCCAGCACCTCGTCGCACAAAGGCTCCAGTGGCGGCGGGGTGTCGGGACGGGTCAGCCCGGCGGTGTCGGTGAGCTTCTCGCGCAGCTGCTCGATCCCGGTCCACACGTCCCGGTGGCGGGACTCCACCAGGCCGTCGGTGTAGAGCAGCAGCGTGGCGCCGGCCGGTGCGTCCAGTTCCACCGCCTCGAAGTCCACGCCCCCCACCCCGATGGGCGCCCCGGCCGGGACGCGCAGCACCTCCGCGTGGCCGTCGCGGTGCAGCATCACCGGCGGCGGGTGCCCGGCGTTGGCCACCACGATCCGGTGGGCGACGGGATCGTAGACGGCGTACAGGCAGGTCGCCATGCGGTCGCTGCCCAGGCGCTGGGCCTGCTCGTCGAGGTGGTGCAGCACCTCCTGCGGCGGCAGGTCGAGCCCGGCCAGGGTCTGGGCGGTGGTGCGCAGCTGTCCCATGATCGCCGCGGAGGTCATGGAGTGGCCCATGACGTCGCCGACGACCAGGGCCACCCGGCCGCCGGGCAGCGGTATCGCGTCGTACCAGTCGCCGCCCACCCGGGCGGTCTCGGCCGCCGGGAGGTAGCGGCTGGCCAGCGTCACCCCGGTGGGCTGGGGCAGCTCGTCGGGGAGCATGGTGCGCTGGAGCTCGTCGGCGATGTACGCCTCGCGTCCGTAGAGCACCGCCTTGTCCACGCCCAGCGCGGTGTGCGTGGCCAGCTGCGCGGCCACCAGCAGGTCGTCGCCCTCGAACGCGGCCCGGTCGGCGCGGCGCAGGAACACGGCCGCGCCGATCACCCGGCGCCGCCCCCGCAGCGGGGCGAGGATCACCCGGCGTCCGGCCGGGATCTCGCGGGCGGGGCCGAGCAGCTCGGGCAGCGCCTCGCGGACGGTGGGCACGTCGCCGAAGACCGGGCGCACCCCGCGCAGCACCTCGGCCAGCGGGCCGCCGCCGCGCACCTCGATCAGCTCCGGCGTCCCGCTCGCCGGGCCCTCCGGCGCGGCGGTGAGCAGGGGCAGCGGGAACTCCCCGGTGTCGGAGGGGTCGGCCTCGGCGCCGGCCGGGGCGGCGTAGTCGGGCAGCCGGTCGGTGCGGCGCAGCCGCAGCAGGAAGGGGCCGGTGGGCCGCTCGTCCCCCACCGGCAGCGGATCGCGCAGATAGACCAGGATCGCGTCCGAGAACGCCGGGACGCTGGCCCGGCACAGCCCGAGCACGGTCTCGTCCAGGTCGACGCCGCGGGCGATCCGCCGGGTGGCGGCTCCCACGAAGCGCAGCCGGTCGCCCCCGCGCCGCTCCCGCTCGGCCCGCTCGTCCGGCTCCTCCGACTCGTCCGTGCCGGGGTGCCCGGCCGCCGTCGGCCCGGCGCCCGGGTCGGCGGGCTCCGGCGCGGCGGGACGGCTGCGGCCGGCCGGCTCGTCACCGCCCGCGGGCCGGGCGTGGCCGGTGTGCGGGCGGCGCCCGGCGGCCGGTGCGGACGCCTCCGGCGGGACGGGGGCGTCCCTGGGTGCGGCGGCCGCCAGATCCGACGCGTCCGGCTCGTCCCGGGGATCGGGGAGCGCGGCGTGCGCGGCGTCGGCGCGCCCGGCCGTTCTCTCCGGCGCGGGCGCGGCCGTGCGAGCACCGCCGCCCATCGGCCGGGCAGCGGACTGTCGGGGGGTCGGATACTCCGTCACGCGTTGGGTTTCCATCCGTCCGGGGCCGCGCCGTGCATCGGGCGGGCCCAGCGCTTGAGGACTCAGGGGCGTCGGCAGTTGAGGAAGACCTGTATCTCGGGGGAGACGTCCGTACTGGCCGGCGCGTACGCGAACGTCTCCTCCCCCTCGATCTCGAAGCCCGCGTCGGACACCACCTGGCGCAGCTCCTCCCGCAGGTAACCGGATACCCGGATCGTGTGGCCCAGGAACGGGATGGCGAAGTCGTCCACGTCCGCCTCGACCATGCCGAGCGCCAGCAGTCCGCCGGGGCGCAGCTGACCGTGCAGCATCCGCAGGGCGACGGGGATCTCCTTGCGCGGCAGCATCAGCAGCGAGAAGAAGGCGGCGGCGCCGTCGAAGGGCCCCAGACCGGCGTGCTCCAGGTCGGCGAGGTCCATCAGGCGGAAGTCGGCGCCGGGGACGTTGGCCCGGCCCAGCTCGACCATGCCGGGCGAGATGTCGATGCCGGTGACCCGGTGCCCGGCGTCGGCGAGCTGCCGGGCGGTGGGCACCCCGGTGCCGCAGCCGACGTCGAGGACCCGCGAACCGGCGGGCAGCTCCTTCGCCAGCCAGGCGCCGGCGGTCAGCTGCCCCTCCTTGTGGGGGAAGACGTCGTCGTAGCGGTCGCCGATCGCGTCGAACGCCTCGGCCTGTCCGGCGCGGTCGATGGCCGCTCTGTCGTAGCCCGTGTACACCTGGTGGCCTTCCGTGTCGCTCACGCTGGGGCTCCTCTCGCGGCGGTGCGCCAAATCCCTTGCATGGACGGGGAGTTCGCTGTGATGGGCTTTCCGCCGAGTCCGGGGGTGATCCTACTTTCGGCGCCCGGGGGCGCAGCAAGGGACCGCGGAACGTCCTCCGCCATCATGCGAGACGCGCGGCCACCCCACCAGCCCTTTCAGCCGATCCGTGCGGGTTCGCGGTCCCAGTCCCGCGGCAGCGGCGGAATCCGCCAGGCGGGATCGGGCCGCCAGTCCTCCCATCCGTCGCTGAAGGGGCTGCCCCAGTCGCGCACCACCTCCACCGCGCGCCGCCCGGCGGCCCGTACGCGCTCGGCCTGGGCGGCGTCCATCAGGCCGGCGCGCTGCGCCTGCTCGAACTCGTCCTCGTCCCGCCACTGCCAGGTGCGGTCGGGGTGGACGGTGATGTCCAGGAAGTGGTCCTCGGAGTCCACACCGCCCGCCCAGCGGCGCAGGGGCTCCTCCAGGTTGACGTACCAGTTCCGAAACCGCCAGCCGCGGTCCCAGAACAACCACACCGACCAGGGCTCGCCGGCCCGCGCGAGCTTGAGGACCCCGGTGCCGAACCACCGCGACCGCACCGTCCGGCGCGGCTTGGTGTAGCGGGTGGCGAGCGGCTCGCGGTGCACGGGCGTGCCGTCCGCGAGTTCCGGCTTGACGCAGGCGGTCCCCGGCGCCATCCACACGGCGAGCAGTTCGGGGGTGTCGCGGACGACGGTCACCGGGCGGCAGATGTGCAGGGCGTCGCCGCCGTTGGCCCGGTACCGCCACAGGATGTGCTCGCCGGCCCTCCAGCGGGTGCCGCCCGCCGCGTGTGTGTGATCCGCCGTGTCCGCCGTCATGCACGGATCTTAGGCCCGCGCCGGGGCCGGGCCCGGGATCCGCGCCCGCCCCCGGCCCCGTGCCGCGGGGCGGGGACGGGCCGGGGACGGGTCAGGGACGGGTCATGCGCAGCACGTCCAGGGCCTGGTCGAGCTGCTCCAGGGTGAGCTGTCCGCGCTCGACGTAGCCGGCCTCCAGGACGACCTCGCGGATGGTCCTGCGCTCGGCCAGGGACCGCTTGGCGACCTTCGCGGCCTCCTCGTAGCCGATGTAGCGGTTGAGCGGGGTCACCACGGACGGGGAGGACTCGGCGTACTCGCGGGCCCGCTCGGCGTCGGCCTCGATGCCGTCGACCGTGCGGTCGGCCAGCAGCCGGGAGGAGTTCGCCAGCAGCCGGATCGACTCCAGCAGGTTCCGGGCGATGACGGGGAGCATGACGTTCAGCTCGAAGTTGCCCGACGCGCCGGCCACCGCGACCGTGGCGTCGTTGCCCATGACCTGCGCGGCGACCATCAGGACCGCCTCGGGGACCACCGGGTTGACCTTGCCGGGCATGATCGAGGATCCGGGCTGGAGGTCGGGCAGGCGGATCTCGGCCAGTCCGGTGCGCGGGCCCGAGGACATCCAGCGCAGATCGTTGCAGATCTTGGTCAGGCTCACGGCGATGGTGCGCAGCTGCCCGGAGGTCTCCACCAGGGCGTCCCGGGCGCCCTGGGCCTCGAAGTGGTCGCGGGCCTCGGTCAGCGGCAGCCCGGTGGCGCGGGCGACCTCGGCGATGACGGCCGCCGGGAAGCCCGGCGGGGTGTTGATGCCGGTGCCCACCGCGGTGCCGCCCAGCGGCAGCTCGGCCAGGCGCGGCAGGCAGGCGCGCAGCCGCTCCACCCCGTAGCGCACCTGCGCCGCGTAGCCGCCGAACTCCTGGCCGAGCGTGACGGGCGTGGCGTCCATCAGATGGGTGCGGCCGGACTTGACGACCTCGGCGAACTCCTCCGCCTTGCGCTCCAGCGCCCGTGCCAGGTGCTCCAGTGCGGGGATCAGGTCCCCGGTGACGGCGGCGGTGGCCGCGATGTGGATGGAGGAGGGGAAGACGTCGTTGGAGGACTGGCTGGCGTTGACGTGGTCGTTGGGGTGCACCGGCGCGCCCAGCCGCTCGCTCGCGAGGGTGGCCAGCACCTCGTTCATGTTCATGTTGGAGGAGGTGCCGGAGCCGGTCTGGAAGACGTCCACGGGGAAGTGGTCGTCCCAGCGGCCCTCGGCGACCTCCTCGGCGGCCTGTTCGACGGCCCGGGCCAGGTCCGCGTCCAGGACGCCGAGTTCGGCGTTGACCCGGGCCGCGGCGGCCTTGATCCGGGCCAGCGCCTGGATGTGCGCTCGTTCCAGGCGCCGGCCGGACAGGGGGAAGTTCTCCACGGCGCGCTGCGTCTGCGCCCGCCACCTGGCGTGGGCGGGCACCCGCACCTCGCCCATGGAGTCGTGCTCGATCCGGTATTGCTGCTTGTCGTCGCTCGTCCCGGTCATGGGGACGAATCTAACCGGACCGGGCCGGTCAGTCGGCGGAGCGCACCGGGATGGAGGTGACGAAGGGCTGGGCCGGGCCCGGGTCGGTGAAGAAGTCGTTGCCCTTGTCGTCGACGACGACGAAGGCGGGGAAGTCCTCGACCTCGATCCGCCAGACCGCCTCCATGCCCAGCTCCTCGTACTCCAGGACCTCCACCTTCCTGATGCAGTCCTGGGCCAGGCGCGCGGCCGGGCCGCCGATGGAGCCGAGGTAGAAGCCGCCGTGCTTCGCGCAGGCGTCGGTGACCTGCTTGCTGCGGTTGCCCTTGGCCAGCATCACGAAGGAGCCGCCCGCGGCCTGGAACTGCTCGACGTAGGCGTCCATGCGGCCGGCGGTGGTCGGGCCGAAGGAGCCCGAGGCGTAACCCTGCGGGGTCTTGGCCGGGCCCGCGTAGTACACGGCGTGGTCGCGCAGGTAGGCCGGCATCTCCTCGCCCGCGTCCAGCCGCTCCTTGATCTTGGCGTGGGCGATGTCGCGGGCGACGACCAGCGGGCCGCTCAGGGACAGCCGGGTCTTGACCGGGTACTTGGACAGCTCGGCGCGGATCTCGTCCATCGGCCGGTTGAGGTCGATCCGCACCACGTCCGAGTCGAGGTCGGCGTCGGTGGTGTCGGGCAGGAAGCGCGCCGGGTCCCTCTCCAGCTCCTCCAGGAAGACGCCCTCGGCGGTGATCTTCGCCAGCGCCTGGCGGTCGGCGGAGCAGGAGACGGCGATGGCCACCGGGCAGGAGGCGCCGTGACGGGGCAGGCGTACCACGCGCACGTCGTGGCAGAAGTACTTGCCGCCGAACTGGGCGCCGATGCCCAGCTTCTGGGTGAGCTCGAAGACCTTCTCCTCCAGCTGGAGGTCCCGGAAGCCGTGGCCGGCCGGGGAGCCTTCGGTCGGCAGGGAGTCCAGGTAGTGGGCGGAGGCGTACTTGGCGGTCTTGAGCGCGTACTCGGCCGAGGTGCCGCCGACGACGATCGCCAGGTGGTACGGCGGGCAGGCGGCCGTGCCCAGGGAGCGGATCTTCTCCTCCAGGAAGCGCATCATGGCGCCCTCGTTCAGGACGGCCTTGGTCTCCTGGTAGAGGAAGGACTTGTTGGCGCTGCCGCCGCCCTTGGCCATGAACAGGAACTTGTAGGCGTCGCCGTCGGCGGCGTACAGCTCGATCTGGGCCGGGAGGTTGGTGCCGGTGTTCCTCTCCTCCCACATGGTCAGCGGGGCCATCTGGGAGTAGCGCAGGTTGAGCTGGTCGTAGGCGTCGAAGACGCCGCCGGACAGGGCCTTTTCGTCGTCGCCCTCGGTCAGCACGTTCTGGCCGCGCTTGCCCATCACGATCGCGGTGCCGGTGTCCTGGCACATCGGCAGGACGCCCGCGGCGGCGATGTTGGCGTTCTTCAGCAGGTCCAGCGCCACGAAGCGGTCGTTGGGCGACGCCTCGGGGTCGTCCAGGATGCGGCGGAGCTGGGCCAGGTGGGCCGGGCGCAGGTAGTGGGAGATGTCGTGCATCGCCTCGGCCGCGAGCTTGCGCAGCGCCTCCGGCTCGACCTTCAGGAAGGTGCGTCCGCCCGCCTCGAAGGTGCTGACGCCCTCGGCGGTGACCAGGCGGTAGGGGGTGGTGTCCTCGCCCAGGGGGAGGAGCTCGGTGTAGGCGAACTCCTCGGAGGCCGGGCTGGAGGCGGCCGCGTGGGACGGGCGGGGGTCGGCAGGCATGGACGGTCTCTTCCTCTCGACGGTGGCGCCTCACAGGGTATGACCCCCGAACGGGTGGCGGTGGTGTGAGGTGCGGCTCAGCCGCCGGGCCGGGCTTCCGGCCCGGCTCCCGTTCGAGACGTGGCCGAACCCCGGCCAACCCCGGCCGACGCGGCACTGGTCGCGATGTATCGCGTTCGCTAGGGTGGCGGTGTGGACGAGAAGACCTCCCTGCGCAAGCAGCCCGCGGCACGGCCCCCCGCCACGTCCCCGGTGGACGTACGCGCCTCCGACGCCGACCGCGACCGGGTGGCGGAGATCCTGCGCGAGGCGCTCGCCCAGGGGCGGCTGGACGCCGAGGAGCACGCCGAGCGGATCGACGCGGTGTACCGGGCCAGGACGATGGGCGAGCTGCGGCCGCTGGTCCGCGACCTGCCGGCCGGGCGGGATGCGGCTCCCCACACCAGCCGCCCGGCGTCCGGCGGGGACGGCGACAACGTGATCGCGGTCTTCGGCCAGGCCTCGCGCAAGGGCCGCCGGCGGGTGGGGGCCAGGACCAACGCCTTCGCGCTGTTCGGCGGGGTCGAGATAGACCTGACCGAGGCGCTGTTCGAACGGCGGGAACTCGTCGTCAACGCCACGGCCGTCTTCGGCGGCATCGAGATCAGGGTTCCGGAGAACGTGACCCTGCGCGGTTCGGGCAGCGGGATCATGGGCGGCTACGACGTGGAGGCCAGGGAGTCGGAGGATCCGGACGCCCCGGTGGTCGTGGTGCGCGGCGCGGCGGTCTTCGGCGGCGTCGAGGCGAAGGCGAAGCGCGGCAAGCGCCTGCGGGACCTGCGCCGCTGACGCCCCGTCTCCGCTCCTCCTGCCGGGTGCGCACACGCGCGCACCGCCCGTACGGCCCTCCCCCTGTCCCGGGCCGTACGGGCGGTGCGCGGCGGGCTCACGCCCGGTGCCACGCGCGGGCGGTCACTCCGTGCGCAGCCCGTCCGGGCGCATCATCCGCCACAGCGGCGGCAGGCTGAGGAGGGTCACCAGCAGCACCACACCGGCGCCGGTGCCCGTCATGGCCACCAGGCTCGTCCAGTGGACGGCCACCGGCACGGAGACCAGCTTCAGCAGCACCGCGCCCAGCCCGATCCCGCCCGCGGCCGCCAGGAACAGGCCGAGCGCCACGGGCAGCGCGGTCTGCCACAGCACCGACCAGCCCAGCGTGGAGCGCCGGGTACCGAAGGCGACCAGCACCGACAGCAGCTTCCTGCGCTCGCGCAACTGCTCCAGGGTGGAGACGACCATGCTGGCGCCGATCAGCAGCATCACCCCGGCCGCCCCGGCGTACAGCGCCCGCCGGATGGAGGCGAACCTCTCCGACTGCCGCGTGTCGCTCAGCTCCATGACGTGGGTCCCGGGCGAGCCGGTCTCCACGACGTTGCGCACGTACTCGCGCGCGTCCGGCACCGCGGGATCGGTCTTGACGGAGAACTCGGCCCGGACCTCCCTCGCCCGGGCGATGTCGAGCGCCGCGGGGGTGGCCAGGACGCCGGCGGTGTACCGGCCCATGACGTCCTCCCGGGACTCGACCACGGGGGCGTCGCGGGGGACGGACCAGGGGCGGGGCTCCCCCGCCCGTTCGTATGCGTCCTTCTCCTGCGAGTAGACCGGGACGTTGAGGTCGAAGCGCGCGCCGGGGCGTGCGCCGGGTTCCTCCATCCCGTCCACGGCCGCCGGCACGACGAAGACGTCCCCGTCCTCGCAGGAGGCGATGCGCGCCAGCTGCTCCAGGGTGGCGCAGTCGGCGACGGTGATCGTCGTCCAGGGGGTGTCGCCGTTGGGGTCCGCGCCGTTCTCGGGGGCGTTCAGGACGGCCGCGCCCAGCACCCTCTCCACCCCGCGGGTCCGCTCCAGCCGCTCGGTCAGTCCGGCGGCCTGGCGGCCGTCGCGCAGCTCCCGCGTGATCTGCAGATCGGCGCGGGAGGTGTCGTGGCCGGTGGGCCGCGTGTAGTCGCCCTCGACCCCGCCGAACAGCATCTGCACGGCGATGGCCCCGGCGACCGCTACGGTGATGCCGCTGACCGCCCGGGCCCCGGGGCCGCTGTCGAGCTGGAGGCGGCGGACGGCGAGCTGGAGGGCCAGGGGACCGCCGCGCATCCGGTTGACGGCCCACTCGACCAGCCATGGCAGTACGACCGTGACGCCGGCGAGCAGCAGCACGATGCCCGCGGCGATGCGGTAGGTGTCGATCGTGCTCTGCGCGGCGTCGATCCCGCCGACCAGCGGCAGGAGCAGCACCAGCCCGATCCCGGGCGGCACCAGCCGCCACCACAGCCGGCGCCGGCGGACGCCCGCGTTGCGCACGACGCCGAGCGGTTCGATGGCCACCCCTCGCAGCGCGAGCAGGGCGACGGCGACGGCGGAGACGGGAACCGCCACCGCGATCAGCACGGCCAGCGCGGCGCTGGGCCGTACGTCGGCGGGGAAGACGTTGACGTCGAAGACGTCCGCCTGTCCGACGAGCCCGCGCGCCGGCAGGAACAGCGCGGCGCCGACGGCGAGTCCGAGGAGCGCGCCGACCAGCGACTCACCGGCCGCGATGCGCCGGACCATCCGGCTGTCGGCGCCGACCAGGCGCAGCGCGGCCAGCCGGCGGTCGCGGCGTTCACCGCCGAAGCGCACCGAGGTGGCGATGAACACCCAGACCGGGAACAGCAGCACCACGCAGACGACGACCACCAGCAGCAGCAGTACGGCGTCCATCGGCTCCGGCTCCCCGACCTGCTCGAAACGGTCGATCCGTTTCGCGCTGCCCGTGGAGTCGAGGCTGTCGCTGCCCGCCAGGAAGGTGAGTTCCCTCGGACCGAGCAGGCCCTCGTCGCCGATGGTGCCGGTGATCCGGTAGGGGAGTCGCTCCCTGAGGAGCTCGCCCTCCGGGGACGCGAGCAGCTCCTCCAGTCCGGGCGAGACGACCATCTCGCCCGGGCCGGGCACCCGTCCCACGCCCGGCGGCAGCGGCGGGTTGCTCCCCTCCGGCTCGATGTAGCGGCCGCGGATGCTCTCGCCGCGGAACTCGGTGTCCCCCCAGGTGTACAGAGCGCTGCGGTCGGAACGCTCGACCTGCCCGAAACCGAAGTTCTCCCGCGCCTCCCCCCGTGCCTCGCGGGCCCCCAGCATGTTCGGCACGGAGGCCGCGACCATCAGCACGGCGACGCCGAGGCCCACGCCGACGGCCGTGAGCACGGTGCGCACCCAGCTCTCGCGGCCCCCGGCGAGCGCGAAGCGGGCGCCCATCGCCAGGTCGGCCGCCCAGCGGGCCGCCCCCGACGGGCCGGTGGACGGCGCGGGCTCCAGGACGGGCCCGGGGGCGGGTTCCGGGCCGGGGGACGCCTGCGGCTTTCTGGAGTCCAGTGCGCTCACAGGGCGCCCGCCATGTCGCGCACCCTGCCGTCGCGGACGACGATCTCGCGGTCGGAGTACGCGGCGACCCGGGCCTCGTGGGTGACCAGTACGACGGCCGCGCCGGTGTCCCGCGCGGCGTCGGTCAGCAGCTGCATCACCCGCTCGCCGTTGAGGGAGTCCAGCGCGCCGGTCGGTTCGTCGGCGAAGACCACGCGCGGCCCGGTGACCAGGGCCCGGGCGACGGCGACGCGCTGCCCCTGGCCGCCGGAGACCTGTCCGGGGCGGTGGTGGCGCACGTCGTCCACCTCCAGCCGCTCCAGCCATCCGGCGGCCCGCTTCTCGGCCTCCTTGCGGCCCATGCCGGTCAGCCGCAGCGGCAGGGCGACGTTCTCGGCGCAGGTCAGTTCGGGCACGAGCTGGCCGAACTGGAAGATGAAGCCGAACTCCGAGCGGCGCAGGGCGCTGCGCTCGGCGTCGGACATGGCCGACAGCTCGCGTTCCCGGTAGTGGACGGTGCCGGAGTCGGGCCGGACGATCCCGGCCAGGCAGTGCAGCAGGGTGGACTTGCCGGAGCCGGAAGGGCCCATCACCGCGACGACCTCACCGGGGCGGACGGAGAAGTCCGCCCCGTCCAGGGCGGGGGTGGGGCCGTAGGACTTGCGCAGTCCGGCGGCGTTCAGCAGCGGGTCGGCGGTGGTCATCCGCGTACCTCCCGGGCGAGTTGGTCGAGGCGCGCGGCGGTCAGCTCCAGCCAGCGCAGATCGGCTTCGAGGTGGAACAGTGCGTGGTCGCAGATGAGCTGGTCGGCCAGGTCGCCGTTTCTCTTGCGCTGCGTCAGGTCCCGCATCAGACGCAGGTGCTCGACGCGCTGGACGTCCAGCAGCTCCCCCGCGTCGCGCCCGGTCAGCAGGGCGAGGACGACCTTGGTGTAGAGGGTGGACTGGAGGTACGGCTCGGGCTTCTCGGGCCGGCCGAGCCATCCGGCGACATCGGTGATCCCGGCGTCGGTGATGGCGTAGCGCTTGCGCTCGGGGCCTTCCCCGGGCTCGACGCCCTCGACCTCCACCAGGCCGTTCTTCAGCAGCCGGGACATGGTCGAGTAGACCTGCCCGTAGTGGAGCGGGCGGTCGTGGCCGAAGCGCTCGTCGAAGGTGCGCTTGAGGTCGTAGCCGTGGCGGGGCCCGGATTCGAGGAGCCCCAGCAGGGTGTGGCCGATGGACATGCCGGGAACTGTACACCATGTGTATACACACGATGTATACACATGGCGCATACGGCGGTGCGCAAGCCCCGCCCGCGCCGGTTCCGGTTCCGGTTCCGGCGGGGGCGGGTGCGGGTGCGGGGACGGACTGAAACAGGCGGTGCGGACTACTCCTCCGACCGCGGCGGGCGGCCCCGGCGCGGATGGGGGCGGGCCTCGCGTGGCATGCGCCCCGCCTCGGCCAGGGCCTTGCGCAGCAGGTAGTCGACCTGGGCGTTGGTGCTGCGCAGCTCGTCCGCCGCCCACTTCGCGAGCGCGTCGTGGACGGCGGGGTCCAGTCGCAGCAGCATCTGCCGGCGTTCGCGCCGGGGCCGCCGCGACCGCTCCTGCTCGGGGCCGCCGCCCTCCGGCGGCCCCTCCGGCCGGGCGCTCACTGGTAGAGCGACCCCGTGTTGAGGACCGGCTGCGGGGAGCGGTCGCCGCAGAGCACCACCAGCAGATTGCTCACCATGGCGGCCTTGCGCTCCTCGTCCAGTTCGACGAAGTCCTGGGAGGCGATCCGCTCCACGGCGTCCTCGACCATGCCGCAGGCGCCCTCCACGATGGTCCGGCGCGCCGCGACCACGGCGCCCGCCTGCTGGCGCTGGAGCATCGCGGCGGCGATCTCGGGGGCGTACGCCAGGTGCGTGAAGCGCGACTCGACGATCCGCACACCCGCCGCCCGCACCCGGGCGGTCAGTTCGACCGCGAGCTTCTCGGTGATCTCCTCGGCGTTGCCGCGCAGCGACAGGGCGTCCTCGTCGTAGGCGTCGTAGGGGTACTCGATGGCGATGTGCCGCACGGCCGCCTCGGTCTGGGTGGAGACGAACTCCACGAAGTCGTCCACCTCGAAGGTGGCCTGAGCGGTGTCCTCCACCTGCCAGACGACGACGGCCGCCAGTTCGACCGGGTTGCCGTAGGCGTCGTTGACCTTGAGGATCGCCGTCTCGTGGTTGCGCACCCGGGTGGAGACCTTCTTGCGGGTGGTCAGCGGGTTCACCCAGCGCAGGCCGTCCTTGCGGATGGTGCCGGTGTAGCGCCCGAAGAGCTGGACGACCCGGGCCTCCCCCGGCGCGACCATGTTGAGGCCGGCCATGGCGAAGACCGAGCCGATCACCAGCAGCACCCCGGCGACGATCAGCGCCGCCCCGACCCCGCCCGTACCGCCCTCGACGAGCCTGGCGCCCCCCACCACGGCGCCGGCCCCGGCCAGCAGCCCCAGCAGGCCCAGCAGCAGGGCCAGTCCGCCGGGCACGGAGTGCGCGGGCCTCTCGCGCACCTGCGGGGCGGGCATCTCGGGAAGTTCTCTGGCGGCCTGCGCGGCCTGCCCGGTCTCAACGGACATGGCGGTCCCCCGTTTCCATGAAGCGGTTCTCTAGCAAAGTGATAGCACTTTATCGTGGTGCCGTACCTCGCGGAAGAGTGGGGTGCGAGAACGCCCGGGTGCCGCCGTACGGCGGCACCCGGGCGTGAGGACCGTGCGCTCGGCGCGGCCTACCGTTCCCCGTCCTCCCCCGGCTCCGAAGGCGGCTCCGCCCCGGGCGACTTGGGCGACCTGGGCGCCTCGACGGCCGGCGGCGGCACGGCGGACGACGGCTCGACCGTTCCGGCCGGCACCGCATGGGCCGCCGCGTACGACTTCATGGAGACGACGACGGACTTGAGCACCGCGACCAGCGGCACCGCCGTCACCGCGCCGGGGATGCCCGCGACCAGACTGCCCCCGGTCACCGCCAGCACCACGCCCAGAGGGTGCACCCGCACCAGCCGGCCGAGGATGAGCGGCTGGAGCACATGCCCCTCCAGCTGCTGCACGGCCAGCACGACCGCCAGGACGAGCAGGGCGGAGACCACGCCGTTGGCCACGAACGCCACGACCACCGCCAGCGCTCCGGAGACCACCGCACCGACGATGGGGATGAAGGAGAACAGGAAGATGAACACGGCCAGCGGCACGGCCATCGGCACGTCCAGGAAGTACAGCCCGATGCCGATGAAGAAACCGTCGATGAAGGCCACCAGCACCGTGCCGCGCACATAGCTGGTGAGCGTCATCCACGCCCTGGGCCCGGCGCTCGCCACGGCGTCGCGGGCGGCCCGGGGCGCGAAGTTGAGCGACCAGTTCCACACGTTCCGGCCGTCGTAGAGCAGGAAGATCGTCACGAACATCGCCAGCACCGCGCCGGAGAAGAACTCCAGGACCACGGTCACGCCCTGGAGCCCCGCGCTGGTGATCTCCTGGCTGTTGCTGCCGAGCCAGTCGTTGAGGCTGTCGGCGATGTTGTTGATCTGCGCCTCGGTGACGTGGAAGGGGCTGTTGAGCAGCCAGGTCTTCAGCTCGTCGATGCCCTCCTGGACCTGCCGGGTGAGGTCGTCGAGGTTCTCCAGGACCTGCCAGACCACGAACCAGCCCACCAGGCCCAGCATCGCCACACCCGTCACGAAGGTGATCGCGGCGGACAGTCCGCGCCCTATCCCCAGCCGCCGCAGCCTGGCGGCCGTCGGCTGGAGCAGCGCGGTCAGCAGCAGGCCGATGGTGAAGGCGAGGACGACCAGGCTGATGGCGCTGATCACCTTCATCAGGACGTAGATGACCCCGGCCAGGACCAGCAGCCGCCACCCGGCCTCGGCCGCCACCCTCACCCCCCACGGCACCATGGCCGCGGGCGGGGGCGGAGCCGGGGGCGACTGGAGG
>NZ_JAKMAY010000410.1:0-4154 GCF_022015835.1 Streptomyces sp. ICN903
CGGGGAGGGCGGGCCCGCCTTCGAGGCGTCCGACCGCCGCGGCTCGATAGCCGCCGGCCGCTTCGGAGTGGTGTTCCGGCTGGACGGCGAGGAGGCCCGGTTCCCCTGGGACGAGATCGGCGCGGTCGAGACCGACCTCCCGCGCTTCGGGCGCCGGTTCTCCGTGTCGGTCTGCACGACCGCCCGCCGCTGGTACGAGGCCGACGTCGACGCCCCCTCCCGGAAGGTCCTGAAGGAGTGGGACGAGGGGTTCGACGCCGTCCTGGACGAGTGGTTCGGCGAGGACTGAGCAACCGAACCGGGAGAAGGGCCGGCCCGGCCCGGCAGGAGGACAGCGGAACGGCGGAGGCCGGCCCCGCGGGGTGCGGGACCGGCCTCCGCCGTCTTGCGTGCTGCCCGGAGCGTGACCGCTACGAGGCGGGCTCGGGCTCGGGAGCGGACTCCGTGCCGGCCGTGCCCTCCGGCTCCGCCGGGGTCTTGACCGACTCCAGCAGGAGCTGGGCGACGTCCACGACCTGGACGTTCTCCTTGGCCTTGCCCTCGTTCTTCTTGCCGTTGACCGAGTCGGTCAGCATCACCAGGCAGAACGGGCAGGCGGTGGAGACGATGTCCGGGTTCAGCGACAGCGCCTCGTCCACGCGCTCGGTGTTGATGCGCTTGCCGATGCGCTCCTCCATCCACATCCGCGCGCCGCCGGCGCCGCAGCAGAAGCCCCGCTCCTTGTGGCGGTGCATCTCCTCGTTGCGCAGGCCGGGCACGCGGCCGATGATCTCGCGCGGCGGCGTGTAGACCTTGTTGTGGCGGCCCAGGTAGCACGGGTCGTGGTAGGTGATCAGGCCCTCGACCGGCGTGACCGGCACCAGGCGTCCCTCGTCGATGAGGTGCTGGAGCAGCTGGGTGTGGTGGATGACCTCGTAGTGCCCGCCGAGCTGCGGGTACTCGTTGGCGATCGTGTTGAAGCAGTGCGGGCAGGTCGCGACGATCTTCTTCCTGGACCGCTCGACGGTGACGCCCTCTTCCTCATCCTCGCCGAAGGCCATGTTCAGCATGGCCACGTTCTCGGCGCCGAGCTGCTGGAAGAGGAACTCGTTGCCCAGGCGGCGGGGGGAGTCGCCGCTGCACTTCTCGTCGCCGCCCATGATCGCGAACTTCACGCCCGCGATGTGCAGCAGTTCCGCGAAGGCCTTGGTGGTCTTCTTGGCGCGGTCCTCCAGGGCGCCGGCGCAGCCGACCCAGTACAGGTACTCGACCTCGGTGAGGTCCTCGATGTCCTTGCCGACGACCGGGACCTCGAAGTCGACCTCCTTGGTCCACTCCAGGCGCTGCTTCTTGGCCAGGCCCCAGGGGTTGCCCTTCTTCTCCAGGTTCTTGAGCATCGTGCCCGCCTCGGACGGGAACGAGGACTCGATCATCACCTGGTAGCGGCGCATGTCGACGATGTGGTCGACGTGCTCGATGTCGACGGGGCACTGCTCGACGCAGGCGCCGCAGGTGGTGCAGGACCACAGCACGTCCGGGTCGATGACGCCGTTCTCCTCCAGCGTCCCGACCAGCGGGCGCTCGGCCTCGGCCAGGGCGGCGGCGGGAACGTCCTTCAGCTGCTCCTCGGTCGCCTTCTCCTCGCCCTCCATGTCCTTGCCGCCGCCGGCCAGCAGGTAGGGGGCCTTGGCGTGCGCGTGGTCGCGCAGCGACATGATCAGCAGCTTGGGCGAGAGCGGCTTGCCGGTGTTCCAGGCGGGGCACTGCGACTGGCAGCGGCCGCACTCGGTGCAGGTGGAGAAGTCGAGGATGCCCTTCCAGGAGAACTGCTCGACCTGGGAGACGCCGAAGGTGTCGTCCTCGCCCGGGTCCTCGAAGTCGATCGGCCTGCCGCCCGAGGTCATCGGCTGGAGCGGGCCGAGGGCGACCTCGCCGTTGGACTCGCGCTTGAACCAGATGTTGGGGAACGCCAGGAAGCGGTGCCAGGCGACGCCCATGGTGATGTTGAGCGACACCGTGATCATCCAGATCAGCGAGACGCTGATCTTGATCATCGCGGTGAAGTAGATCAGGTTCTGCAGCGTGCCGGTCCCCAGCCCGTCGAAGGCCTCCACCAGCGGGTAGGAGACGAAGTACGCCGCCTCGTAGCCCTCGACGTGGTGGATCGCGCCCTCCAGGCCGCGCAGCACCAGGATCGCCAGGCCGATGGTGAGGATGACGTACTCGACGAAGTACGCCTGCCAGGCGGTCGAACCGGCGAAGCGGGACTTGCGGCCGGGGCGGGTGGGCAGGTTGAGCAGCCGGATCACGATCAGGGTCAGGATGCCGACGACGGTCATCAGGCCGATGAACTCGATGTACATCTCGAACGGCAGGAAGCCGCCGAGGACGGGGAGGACCCAGTCGGCCCGGAAGAGCTGCCCGTACGCCTGGGCCAGGGTCGGCGGAAGCGTCAGGAAGCCGATCGCGACGAACCAGTGCGCGAAGCCGACGATCCCCCACCGGTTCATCCGGGTGTGGCCGAGGAACTCCTTGGCCAGGGTGATCGTGCGCTGCTTGGGGTCGTTCGTGCGTGTGCCCGCCGGGACCGGTTGGCCGAGCTTGACGAAGCGGTAGATCTGCGCGACGGCGCGTGCCAGGAGCGCAACGCCGACCGCGGTGAGTACCAGCGAGACGACGATCGCGGCGAGTTGCATGGCGGCTCCTCGAACCTGCGGGGGCGGTGCCTGCGGCTGCAAGCTTACTAAGCGGTAACTTATCCGATCTGTTCGAGACTACCCATGAACAGAGGCCGTCTGTAGCCACTCGTACGGTGATCTGCGTCGCTGAGGCGGCCCTTGCCCGAGAGGTGGCCGCGGGGCCTTGGGAAGGGCCCGGGAACGGAAGGGTGGATCCATCCTATAGACCTCCCGTACCTCATCCTCCGAATCGGTGTCGAATGCGGTAAAAAGGGATGCGTTCGTTTCCCGCGGCCGGGAGGAAGTCCCTATGCGCACTCCGCGCGCGGGGCTCGCGCGGGCCTCCGCGAGGCTCTGGGAGAGCTTGTGGGAGCGCCTGTGGGGGCGGCTGTGGGTCTGGCTCCTCCTCCCCTGGCTGCTCGTCCTCGTGGTCGCCGTCGTCGAGGCCACCGACGGGCTCCACGGCCGCGTCGCGCACGCCGGCTCCCTGCTCACCCCGGCGCCCGCGCTCGCCGCCGTCCGCGGGCGCCCCCGTGACGTGCTCGCCGTCTCCGCCGCCGCCCTGGCCCTCGGACTGGCCACCTCCTTCGAACCGGCCGCGGTCGAGACGGACACCTCCGCGACCGCGCTGGTCTCGCTGGTGGTGGTGAGCGCCGCGAGCCTGGTGGCGGCCGCGGCCCGGCGGCGGCGCGAGGGGCAGCTCGTCCGGATCCGGCAGGTCGCCGAGGCGGCCCAGCTCGCCCTCCTCCCCCCGGTGCCGCGCCGCGCGGACGGACTGCGCCTGGCCGCCAGGTACAGCGCCGCCGAGTCCGACACCCTGATCGGCGGCGACCTGTACGAGGCCGTGGTCCACCCGGGCCGCGTCCGGCTGGTCATCGGTGACGTGCGCGGCAAGGGCCTGCCCGCGATCCGTACGGCGGCGGCGGTGCTGGGCGCCTTCCGGGAGGCGGCCCAGTACGAGTCCGCGCTGACGACCGTGGCCGGACGCTGCTCGCGCGCGGTGGAGCGGTGCGCGCGCGAGGCGGCCGTCGGCCCCGGTCCGGACGCGCGGGCGGAGGCGGAGGAGCTGTTCGTCACCGCGGCGCTGGTGGAGATCGAGGGCGGGCGGCTGCGCGTCGTCGACCTGGGGCATCCGCCGCCGCTGCTGCTCACCGCCGGGGGCTGCCGGCCGCTGCCGGTCGATCCGCTGCCGCCGCTGGGGCTGGTGCACGGGTTCACGGCCGGGTGGGACGACGACCGCGGTCTGACCGTCCACACCCGGTGGCACCCCGGGGACCGGCTGCTGCTCCACACCGACGGCATCGACGAGGCGCGCGACGACGTGGGGCGCTTCTTCCCGCTCGCCGAGACGCTGCGGGAGCTGCGCGACGTGCCCACCGAGCGGCTGCCGGACGCGCTGTTGGATGCGGTCGCCCGCCACACCGGCGGGAGACTGCGGGACGACGCGGCGGTCGTCGCCGTCGAGTTCACGGCGGCCGGGGAGGCGGTCGCGGGGGC
>NZ_JAKMAY010000411.1:0-4140 GCF_022015835.1 Streptomyces sp. ICN903
CCCTCTGCCACGCCCCCTGCCGTCCGCCGCCCGGTTCAGGCGGTGAGGCCGCCGTCCACGGCGATGGAGGCGCCGGTGATGTACCGGCCCTGGGCGCCGGCCAGATGCGCCACCGTCGCCGCGATCTCCCCGGGCTTCCCGTAGCGCCCCAGGGCCGTCAGTCCCCTCTGGTAGTCCGCGTCCGGCCCGTCGGCGGGGTTCATCCCGGTGTCGACCGGACCCGGGTGGACGAGGTTGGCCGTGATGCCGCGCGGGCCGAGCTCCCGGGCCAGCGCCTTGGTCAGGCCGGTCAGCGCGGCCTTGCCGGTGGCGTAGAGGGAGGCGCCGGGGAAGGCGAC
This sequence comes from Streptomyces sp. ICN903, assembly GCF_022015835.1. Lineage (NCBI taxonomy): Bacteria > Bacillati > Actinomycetota > Actinomycetes > Kitasatosporales > Streptomycetaceae > Streptomyces > Streptomyces sp. ICN903. The sequence continues at coordinate 339 of NZ_JAKMAY010000411.1, forward strand.
GCGCTCGGCCACGCAGCTTCCGATGGTGATGATCCGCCCGCCCTCCCCCATGTGGGCGAGGGCGGCCTGGCAGGCCAGGAAGGGGGCGCGGACGTTGACGTGCAGCGTCCGGTCGACGTCCTCGGCCGTGATCTCGCCGATCGGCCCGACCAGGCCGATCCCGGCGTTGTTCACCAGGATGTCGAGCCGCCCGAACTCCGCCGCGGCCGCGTCTACGGCGGCGCGTACGGCCGCCGGGTCGGCGCTGTCGGCGCGCACCACCAGGGCCCGGCGGCCCATCGCCTTGATGTTCTCGGCCACCCGCCGCGCGCTCTCCTCGGAGTCCCGGTGGGTCAGCGCCACGTCGGCGCCGTCCCGGGCGAGCCGGAGCGCCACGGCCTCGCCGATGCCGCGGCTGCCGCCGGTCACCAGCGCCGCCCTGCCGTACAGGTCGTTCATGTCTGCTGTGTCGGTCATGCCGGTCGTCTCGGTCGTTTTCGTGGACATGGCTCGATCCTGGCGCGGAGCTGCCCGGGGGTCCGGCGGCATTCGGACGTCGCGTTCGGCGGCGGGAAAGGGTGCGGGCCACCGGCCCGGCCTATGCTCGCCCCCATGACGTCCACAGACCTGTTGCCGCCCGGCCTGCCCGTGGTGAGGACCGTCTCCGGCTACCCGGGCGGGCCCGAGTGGCTGGGCCGACTGCCCGCTCTGGTCGGGGAGTTGGCCGAACGGTGGGAGCTGGTGCCCGATGAGCCGTTCACCGGGGGCAGCGTCTCGTGGGTGGCGCCGGTGCGGCGCGCGGACGGCTCCGAGGCGGTGCTCAAGGTGAGCTGGCCGCACCGGGAGGCGGCCGGGGAGGGCGCGGCCCTGCGGCTGTGGGGCGGCCGGGGCGCGGTGCGGCTGTACGAGCACGACGCCGGGCGGTACGCGCTGCTGCTGGAGCGCTGTGCGCCGGGCACCGAGCTGGGCCGGGCCGCCGGACTCCCCGCCGAGGAGCGGCTGCTGGCCGGGGCCGAGGTGCTGCGCGAGCTGTGGAGCGCGCCCGTACCGCCGGACGCGGGGCTGGAGACGGTGGCGGAGGTGACCGCCGGATGGGCGGATCTGGCCGAGGAGCGGATGGCGCGGCTGCGGCCTCCCGGCTTCGATCCGGCCCTGGTGGCGCTGGGGGTGCGGCTGCTGCGCGAGCTGCCGGGGGCGGCCGCCCGGGAGGCGGTGGTGCACGGCGACCTCAACCCCGGCAACGTCCTGGCCGCCGGGCGGCGGCCCTGGCTGGCGGTCGACGCCAAGCCGATGACCGGCGATCCGCTGTACGACCCCTGGCCGCTGATCGAGCAGATCGGCTACGACTTCGGGCAGCCCGTCCCTCGTGACGTGGTCGCCGCACGGTGCTCGCTGGTGGCCGGCGCGCTCGGCGAGGACGCGGGGCGGCTGATGGCGTGGGCGGTGGCCCGCCGCGTGGAGTCGGCGCTGTGGACCGTGGCCGAGGGCGGCGATCCGGCGGCGGGCACGGCGATGATGGCCCAGGTGCGCACGCTGGCGGATCTCGCGGGGCTGTAGCTCCCCGGGAAGGCGAGGGGCTACTCGCCCGTGGTGCCGTCCGCCAGTTCCCGCACGATGTCGAGGTGGCCCGCGTGGCGGGCGTACTCCTGCAGGACGTGGAAGAGGATCCAGGCCAGGGTCGGGGCCTCCCGCTCGTCCGCGAAGCGGCCCCCGACCGCCGCGCGGTCGGTGAAGGCGGCACCGGCGGCGATCTCGCGGGAGCGGGCGCACTCGGCGCGGAAGCGCGACGCCACGTCCTGCACCGCCATGTGGCCGGGCACACGCCAGCGGCCCGCCTCGTCCTGGTCGGCCCAGGGGTCCTGGAGCGGCTCGGCGGTGAATCCCCAGCGGAACCACCTGCGTTCGACGCAGGCCAGGTGCCACAGGAGTTCCAGCGGGCTCCAGCCCGACGGCAGCCGGCTGTCGCGCAGTTCGGCCTCGGACAGCCCGTCGAGCTTGCGCAGGACGGTGTCGCGGTAGTAGTCGAGGTAGGCCGAGGCCATCGTGTGCGGGTCGGGCGGGGTGGAGCGCGGCGGCTCGGGCGGCGGGGCGGCGGTGTCCGTCATACCAGGGCGGGCTCCTGGAGTGTGAGGGTGCGGGTGTCGGCGTCCAGGGTGGCACGGACCCCCAGCGGCACGGTCAGGGTCGCCGGGCCGTGTCCGAAACCCATCTCCTCCACCACCGGTACACCCAGCGGGGCGAGGCGGTCCAGCAGCACCTCGCGGACCTTCTCGTACGGGCCGCAGTCGTGCCAGGAGCCGAGCACCACGCCCGCCACCCCGTCCAGTTCGCCGGAGCGCAGCAGGTGGGTGAGGTAGCCGTCGAGGCGGTACGGCGGCTCGCCGACGTCCTCCAGCAGCAGGATGCCGCCGTCCGGGCGGGCGCGGTCCCGCCCGGGGACGCCGGTCTGGCCGGCCAGCAGCGACAGGCAGCCGCCGTAGGTGGTGCCGGACGCCCGGCCGGGCACCAGCGTGCGGGCGGTCGGGGAGGTGATCGCCGTGACCGTCTCCGGGGCGAAGAGGGTGGCGCGCAGATGCTCCTGGGTGGGGCCGTCCTTGAGGAAGGAGACGGTGGCGGGCATCGGGCCGTGCAGGGTGGCCAGGCCCAGCCGGGCCGCGAACGCCTCGTGCAGCACGGTCAGGTCGCTGTAGCCGACGAAGGGTTTGGGGCCGGCCGCGCGCATCGCGTCCCAGTCGGCCAGGTCCACCATCCGCTGGACGCCGTAGCCGCCGCGGGCGGCGAGGACGGCCGCGACGGACGGGTCGCACCAGGCGTCGGTCAGGTCGCGTGCGCGGTCGGCGTCGGTGCCGGCCAGGTGGTCCAGTCGCGGGTGGACGTCCAGGACGTGCGGCATGACCCGCGGGTCCAGGTCCCAGCCGCGCAGTACGTCCACTCCGGAGTCCAGCCGCTCGCGCTCCACCGGTCCGCTGGGCGCCACGATCGCCACCCGGTCGCCGGGGCGCAGCCGCCCGGGCCGGGTGAGGGCGGGACGCGGTGGCGAGGGAGGTGTCACGTCGTGAGCTCCAGTCTGGGGACGTCCGGGCGGTCGAAGCCGAGGACCTGCGCGTACAGGGAGAGTTCGGCCTCCACGGCCCGGACGATGGTCTGCGCCCTGCGGAAGCCGTGGCTCTCGCCCTCGAAGGCGAGATAGGCGTGCGGCACTCCGCGCCCGGCGACCTCGGCCAGGAAGCGGTCGCACTGGGCGGGCGGGCAGATCACGTCGTCCAGGCCCTGGAGCAGCAGGAAGGGGGCGGTGACGCGGTCGGCGTGGTGGACGGGCGAGCGGTCGCGGTAGCGCTCGGGGTGCTCCTCGGCGCGGCCGACGAGGGAGACCAGGTACTGCGACTCGAAGTCGTGCGTCTCGCCGGCCGCCCAGCCGGCCAGGTCGAGGATGGGGTAGCTGATGGTCCCGCAGGCGTACAGGCCCTCGGTCAGCGGCGAGGTGAGGGAGACGGCGGTGGTCCAGCCGCCCGCGCTGCCGCCGCGTATGGCGAGCCGGGCGGGGTCGGCGGTGCCCTCGGCGGCCAGGGCGCGGGCGACGGCGGCGCAGTCCTCGACGTCGACCACGCCCCAGCTCTCCCGCAGCCGGTCGCGGTAGGCGCGGCCGTAGCCCGCCGAGCCCCCGTAGTTCACCTCCACCACGCCGATGCCGCGCGAGGTGAAGTAGGCGATCTCCAGGTCCAGTACGAGGGGCGCCCGTCCGGTGGGCCCGCCGTGGGCCCACACCACGTACGGCGGCAGTTCGCCCTCGGGGGCCGCGGCGGCGGGGTGGCGCGGGGGGTAC
>NZ_JAKMAY010000412.1:0-4129 GCF_022015835.1 Streptomyces sp. ICN903
CCCCAGACCCCTCAGGCGGAGGTCTCCGTCACCTCCGCACCCTCCCCGGCACCGTCGAAGTACTCCTCCTCGTCCTCCTCCGGCAGGAAACCGGGCACCCACGCCTCCATCTCCTCGTGCATGCGCACCTGTGCGCCGAGCTGGCACAGCACACCGATCGTGCTGAGCGTCACCCGGTGGATGAGCAGGTAGGAAGGCGGCAGGTTGAGCTGCTTGCCCAACTGGTAGGCGGGGGAACGCGGATCGGCGACCCTCGTGGCCTGCTCCCGCATCCACTCCCGGGAGAAGACGAACTCCTCCACCTGTGCCGGTTCGATGATCGGCAGGAGGTACTCCAGCACCGCGTCCGGATCCAGTTCGACGGACGGCTTGATGAACCCCTCGTCACACAGCAGCTCGTGGACCGCCTCCGCATCGCCGTCGAGCGCCATCCGCAGAGCGACGCCGATCGTCGGCGGCAGCCCCTCCGGCAGCCGGTCGACCGTGCCGAAGTCCATCACCCCCAGCCGCCACCGCTCGGGCGGACCGTCGGGCGCGTCGCCGGTCAGCAGCCGGAAGTTCCCCGGGTGCGGGTCGGCGTGCAGCAGTCCGGTGCGGGCGGTGCCGGAGAACAGGAAGCGCGCCAGCAGCTGCCCGGCCCGGTCCCGCTCCTCACGGCTGCCGTCCCTGATCACATCGGCCAGCGGCACGCCCTCCAGCCACTCGGTGACCAGCACCTGGTCGCACTGGTACACCACGTCCGGCACCCGCACGTCCGGGTCGTCGGCGAACTCCTCCGCGTACGCCCGCTGCGCCCGCGCCTCCAGCTCGTAGTCCAGCTCCTCGCTGAGCCGGTCGCGCATCTCCGAGACCAGCGGCTTGATGTCCACACCCGGAATGAGCGGGCCCAGCAGCCGGACGAAGCGCCCCAGCTGGTTCAGGTCCGACAGCAGCGCCTCGCCGGCACCGGGGTACTGCACCTTCACGGCCACCGGGCGGCCGTCGTGCCAGACACCGCGGTGCACCTGCCCGATCGAGGCCGCCGCCGAGGGCTTGTCCTCGAATTCCTCGAACAGCTCCCGCCAGTCCTCGCCCATGCGCTCGGCCAGCGCGGCGTGCACCGACGCCACCGGCATCGGCGGCGCCGCCTCCTGGAGCTTGGTCAGCGCCGCGCGGTAGGGGCCGGCCACCTCCTCCGGGAGCGCCGACTCGAAGACCGACAGCGCCTGGCCGAACTTCATGGCACCCCCCTTCAGCTCCCCGAGGACCTTGAACAGCTGCTCGGCGGTGCGCTGCTGCAACTCCTGCCCGACCAGGTCCGCGGAGTACCCGCCGATCCGCTTGCCCAGGCCCCAGGTCGCGCGCCCCGCCATCCCCAGCGGCAGCGCGGCCAGCTTGGCGGTACGGGTGACGGCCTTACGCGGAAGATCCGACATGTGCCCCTCCAACTTCCCGACAGCACGACCAGGTGGCAGCGCCGAGGACAGCGGTCATGTGGCCATTGTGGACCGCCGGGCCCCGTCCGCCGAGAGCGGGCGGTCGCCGCGCCCGGAAGCCGCACCGCACGGGCACTCCGGATGAGGCGGCACCGGCTCGCACTCGGCGCGCAGCCGCGGCAGCACCCAGTGCTGCCGCGAGTCGGTGACACAGCTCTCGTCCCCGTCCAGGAAGCTCAGCGCACAGGAGGCGGCGGCCCCCGCGACCACCGTCGCCAGCGCCACGTCGCAGGCGGGCACCGCCGACCGCCGTGCCGACCTCCACTGTGCCACCACCAGCGGCCAGGTGGGTTCACGCTCGGTGCGCCCGAGCGTCAGGCACTCCGCGCAGGCCGCCGCACCCGGCAGCACCAGTGGCCCCACGAAGCCGGTGGCCTCGACGACACCGGCGTACAGATGCGGCCGCCCGCTCCCGATCAGCTCCTGGGCCGCGGCGGGATCCGGGGCATAGGCGGCCAGGCCGTCGCGCGGGGCGATCACCACCAGAGCGAGTGGCGCGACGCCCTCGCCCCGTCCGGGGCGGGACGGCCGGGCCCCGGCGGCCGCCCGCCGTACCGCCCGGCGAGCGGCCGAGGACCGCCGCTCGCCGGTCTGCCCGGGATCGATGCCCCCGGGCGCGGTGTCCCACGGCGCCACGCAGCCTCCGTCCACCACGTCCACCTGCCCCACCCCGGCCGCCGACAGCAGTGCCGCCACCGTCGCCCCGACCCGTCCGGCGCCGCGCACCTGTACCCGGGCCGCCGACCGGGCGGCCAGCCGGCGCACCCCGCCGCCCGGCTCGGGCCGGAGCACCGAGAGCGAACCCAGGTCCGGGCGGAGCCGGTCGTCCACCCGCGCCGCCGCCCGCCGGTGGGCCGTGGCGTCGTCCAGCAGCCCCGCGGCCGTCAGCCGCGCCACCAGCCGGTCGGCCGTGTCCGCCCCGAGCCCCATCGCCTCGGCGGCCTGTCTGAGCTGGGGAAGGCTGCGGGTGCCGTCGAAAAGCTCCAGGAAACCGCCGGTCGCGGTGTCCACCGGGCCCAGCAGCACCGCGTGCGCGGGCGCCACTCCGTACCGCACGGTGTTCCGGTCCCGCCAGGCACGCCGGAGCGCGGGTTTGATCATCGGATGCACGACAGCCCCCTGAACGACTGCTGAACCACTTCTGAGCCCCTCCCGGTGCGCCGGCGCCGGGGAGGACCGGACGGACCCAGCCTGCGTCCTTCGCCGCGACCGCCGCGGAGAGCCGTCCACAGGGTGCGGCGTTCGTCATACCGGGGGTGCGGGGGCGCCCGGGAGGCGCGCCACCGGCTCGCACGCGGGCGTGCGTCCCCGCGAGTGCCCCGGAGGCGGGACTTCCGCCGGCGCCGGCGGGTAACGTCGTGGCATGCCCGCAGACCCGCTGAACAGCGTCGAGAAGCCGGGCCCCGGCCCGGACGGCGCGGCCGCGGGCGGCACGGCGCCGAGGCCGGACGCGATCGAGGTCCGCCGCAGCACACGCCGCCGCCGTACGGTCTCCGCCTACCGGGAGGGCGGCCGCACCGTCGTCCTCATCCCGGCCCGGATGTCGAAGGAGGAGGAGCGGCGCTGGGTGGGCGTCATGCTCGACAAGCTGGCCGCCCAGGAGAGCAGGAGGACACTCGACGACGGGGAACTGGGCGCCCGCGCGGTGCGGCTGTCCGAGCAGTACCTGCTCGGGCGCGCCCGCCCGGCCACCGTGCGCTGGGTCACCAACCAGAACACCCGCTGGGGCTCGTGCACCCCCGCCGAGGGCAGCATCCGCCTCTCCCACCGTCTGCAGGGAATGCCGGAGTACGTCCTGGACTACGTCCTCCTGCACGAGCTGGCCCATCTGCTGGTCCCCGGCCACGGCCCGGAATTCTGGCGGCTGTTGGAGACCTATCCGCGTACGGAGAGGGCACGGGGGTTCCTCGAGGGGGTGGTCGCCGCGGGCCGGCTGCCGAACGTTCCCCGCGACGGGGGCGAGTGAGCCGCGGGGAGTACCGGTTAGCCTGGCGCAACGCAATTCACCGCTTCGGATGGGGGACGGTCGTTACGCATGGCCAGGGAATTCCAACGAGGCCACAAGGCCAAGATCAGCGATCTGACGGCCGGGACGGACCTGTACGTGGGCGTACGGATCTCCGCGCCGGGGCTGTCCTTCGACATCAGCTGCTTCGGTCTCGACGCCGACGAGCGGCTGTCGGACGACCGCTACTTCGTCTTCTTCAACCAGCCCGAGTCGCCGGAGGGGGCGATCCGGCTGCTGGGCGCCCAGGCGGGCGACACCGAATCCTTCAGGGTGACGCTGGACCGCATTCCCGCGAACGTCCACAAGCTCTCCTTCACCGCCACGATCGACGGCGACGGGCAGATGTCCCAGGTCGACCCCGGCTATCTGAGGATCGTCGCGGGCGGTGAGGAGGTCGCGCGCTATTCGTTCGGCGGTTCGGAGTTCACCACCGAGCGGGCCGTGATGCTCGGCGACTTCTACCTCAAGGACGTCTGGCGCTTCGCGGCGGTCGGGCAGGGCTTCGACGGAGGGCTGGAGGCGCTGCTGAAGCACTTCGGCGGCGAGGTCCTGGAGGAGGAGCCCGCACCCGCTCCCGAGCCGGCTCCGCAGGCGGCGCCCGGGTTCGCGCCGCCCGCCGGACCGGCGCCCGGGTTCGCGCCCCCGG
>NZ_JAKMAY010000413.1:0-4123 GCF_022015835.1 Streptomyces sp. ICN903
CCGCCGCACCCGGGCCGCACCCTCGTGCGCCCCCTCCCGCCGAGCCCGGGCCTCGGCCTGCGCCCGCTCCAGCACCCGGCGCGACTCCTCACGCGCCCGCTCCCGCAACTCCCCGGCCTCGGCCTCCGCCTCGGACAGGATCAGCCGGGCCCGCTCGCCCAGCGCCTCGTACGTCTGCGGGGGCAGCGCGGCGACCACCCCCCGCAGCCGGTCCGCCTCCGCCTCCAGCTCACCGGCCAGCACCCCCAGCCGGTCCAGGCGCTCCCGCGCCTCCTCCAGATCCCCGTAGAGCCCGCTGGTGAAGCGGTCGACCTGATCGGGCCGGTAACCGCGGCCCCGTACGACGGCGAAACCATGAGGCGACCTGGACGCGGACGACGCAGACATCGTGAACCCCAACCTTCACACAATCCGGCGGACATCCCACCCAGCATGCGCCATGAGACCCCACACGCCGCAACCGACACAAACCATGCGAACACCCGCGGAAGCATGATCCTCCCGGCACGCCCCCCGACCGGAGGAACAGCACGGGAACAGCGGTGCCCGGCCCCCGCTCGGCGGGGACCGGGCACGAACGCACCGGCGAAGACCGGGAAAGGCGACCGGCGACCACGGCGAGGCGGCTACAGCAACCCGTCCCACATCTGCTCGAGCAGCACCGACCACCAGTTCTCCGGACCGGCCAGAGCCGCCGGATCCAGACACGCCAGCATCCCCTGGAAATCCACCGTCCAGCGGCCCGCCTGCTCCGGCGTCAGCCCGTACCGCAGCCGCCACATCCGGCCCAGCAGCGCCAGACACCGCACGAACTCCGGCAGACCGCTGTTGACGAACTGCGCCGCCGCCGGCCCCCCGCCCGCGGGAGCCTCCAGCGGCACCGCCACGATGTGCGCCGTGCCGTACTGCACGCACAACTGGCGCCCGTAGTCGTTGCCCATCACCAGATACGAGGCCGCGTCCGCCGCGGGCGCCACCCCGCGCTCCTGCGCCAGCTCCGCCAGCGTCGGCACCGGACGCCCGGGCTGCGCCTGCGCCCAGAAGAACGGGCCGAACTCCACCGGCAGACCCGCCCACATCAACGTCTGCGCCACCACGTCCGGCACACCCTGCCGGGAGACCGCACGCTGGTCGAAACGGAACACCGCCTGCGGCCCGAACGCCTGCACCAGCTCCTGCGCCACACCCTCCGGCCCGACCGGCGGCGCCGGCTGGAGCAGATGCGGCGGCGGCAGCGGCACCCGCACCGGCGCCGGACGCGCCGGACCGTCGGCCACCTGGTGCAACTCGCCCTGATGCTCTATCAGATGGCGCACACCCTGCCGGCGGGAGGCCACATCACGCCCGTACGGCGCGGTATGGCTGATCCGCACCTGGGGCCAGGACTCCCGCACCATCCGCGCGCAGTAACCACCGGGAACGTCACAGCACTCCAGCTCCGTGTGCAGCTCCAGCACCTGCTGCGGCGGAACGTTCATCGCCCGCAGCTCGTGCAGGATCTGCCACTCCGGATGCGGAGTGCCCGGAGCCGAACGACGGATCAGCTGCTGCTCGGAACCGTCCGGCGCGCGGTAGCGCAGCACCGCCATGTAACCCGGCCCGACCGTCGGCACACCGGACGGCTGCTGCGGATAGCCGTACGACGGCGCACCCGGCACAACCCCGGGCGCACCCGGAGCCCCCGGCGGCGGAGGAGTGCCCGGACCAGGAGCAGGACCGGCCGGGCCAGGACCTCCGGGGCCCGCCAGCATCGTCGCCGCATGGTGCACCCCGCCGCCCGGAGCGGCCGGAGCGCCCGGTGGGGGAGTACCGGCGCCCCCCTGGGCCGCCACCTCGTCCGCCGACACCAACTGCGTCGGCGCATAGGCCGCACCACCGGACGAACCCCCCGGCGAAGCCGCCCCCGCACCACCGGGACGCGCCCCCGGAACACCCGGTTCCCCGGGCGGCGGCGGCACGGACGGCCCACCGCCGCGCTTCGGCGCGCGGCTGGTGGTCACATCCCCAGGAACACCCGGAGCGCCGGGCGGCTGCGGAGCACCCGGCGGCGGGGGAGTCCCCGGAGCGGCCGGCGGAGGAGTACCGGGAGCACCGGGAGCACCGGGGCCGCCCGCAGACGGGTCGGCCAGCATCGTCGCCGCGTGGTGCACCCCGCCCGGCGGAGTCGCCGGAGCCGGCGGCCGCTGCGGCTGCCGGTCCCGCCCGTCGTCCCCGGCCCCCGGAACCCGCGCGCCACCCTGCGGCGAGCCACCCTGCGGCGAGCCCTGCGAACCATCCACCGCCGGGGCCACCGTCGTCCTCGGCAGCGCACTGCCCTCCGGCAGCAGCGCCGTCCTCGCCTCCGCGCTCCCCCCGGACGCCTGATCCGGCTCGCCGTCCTCGTCGTCACTCCCGCTGATCGGCGGCGCGAACACCGTCACCGGCGGCCGCACCGACCCCACACCGCTCCCGCTGCCGCTGGTGTCCGCCGCATCCCACGGCGAACCGGAACCGGGGTCGGAACCGGAAACCGGCGCAGGGGGAGGCGTGGGCGCGGAGGCGGGCGCGGGCTCCGGAGCGGACGAAGGCGCCGACGGCGCGGCCGACGGCGCGGAACCGCCCGACGACCCGCCCGACCCGTCCGAACCCCCCGGACCGGCGGCCTCACGGCGGTCCGGAATCCCCAACTGGTCCGCCGCCTCCTGCAACCACTCAGGCGGCGTCAGCAGAAACGACGTCGCCTCCAGATCCACCCGCCGCGGCGGATCCGCCGCCACCGGCCCGTCCGAAGCCCCGTACTCCTCCTCGTACCGCCGGATCACCTCACCCACCGGCAACGCCGGCCACAGCGTCGACTCACCGCTGTCCCGCGCGATCACCAGCCGCTGCCGGCCACCCCCCGACGACGGACCCCCCGGCCGGTCCTCCGCCCACGCCACGAAACCCAGATCGAACTCCCGCACCCGCACCTCACGGTGCTGATACGCCGGAACACCACCGTTGACCCAGCGCTCCGCACGCTCCTGCGCCTGCGCGAACGTCACCATCGAGCCTCACCCCTCCACCGGAACGGCACGGGCGAACCCGCCGTCCACCATCAGGCCGGCCACGGTCTCCAACTCCGGCGGATTACCCGCCAGCCGCAGCAGGAAGTCGTCGAAATCCGCACCGCACGGCAGCAGAAGCCCCGCCACCCGCTCCTGCACCGACAGCCCGTCCCGGTCCCGCGCATCGTCGTACGCGCAGAACCACACCGACCCCAGCGCCTCACCGCGCACCTTCACCGCGACGATCCCGCCCTGCACGAAGGCCACACCCAGATAGTCCTTCGTCAGGTGATCCCGCAGGCACTTGTTCACGTACACCAGATCATTGACCGCCGCCTCCTCACGCACCGTGAAGAACGGCTGATCCACCAGCAGCCCCAACTCCGCGTCCAGCGCCACCCCCGCCGGCGCACAACCACCCGCCGCCTTCAGGAACGACCGGTACGCCTCCGGCAGCCGGTACCCCAGAGCCTCCTCCGCGTCCAGCACCTGCTCCTCGGACACCGCCACACCGTGCGGCACCTCGAAGTGCACCGGACGCGTCTCCTGCAACGGCCGCGTCCCCCGCTTGCCGTGATCCACCACAGCCGTCGCCAGACCACCGTGATGCCGCAGCAGAGCCTTCACCTCCACCGGCACCAACTCCAGCCGGCGGCCACCCGCCACGTGATGCCACGTCCAGCCGTGCGGAGTCGCCACCGACGGCAACTCCGCCCACAACTCATGGCCCTCCGCATGCATCGCCGCGTTCGCCGACACATGGTCGGTCAACCGCAACTCGTCCCCGCCGAAACCCTCCGGCGGCTCCGCGATCTCCACCGCCGCACGCGCGAACGGCGAGAAATCCGGATAACCCCGCTCGTCCACCCGCACACCACCCGGATACCGGGCAGCCCGCACCGGATCCGGAAAACGCACGACCTGACCGGCATAGGCCGCGTTCGGCGGCGCGGACCCCTCCCCGGAACGAGAACCGGGAGAAACCCCCAACCCAGGCCTACCTGTCGTCATGGCGGTGCCCCCTGCTGGCAACTGGCTTACGGGCGCCGATGGGCGCTGACGAGCACAGCCTATGCGCAACCCCCGCCACCGGTCCC
>NZ_JAKMAY010000414.1:0-4086 GCF_022015835.1 Streptomyces sp. ICN903
GTGGTGGGGGAGGCGGTGTGGGCGTCGTGGACCAGGACGGCGTCGGTGCCCTCCACCGTGACGTCGATCACCTTCAGGTCTCCGGTGGCCTGGTCGCGGACCACGCCCTTGGAACCCAGGCCGTCATCTGCCGGCGCGCCGAAGCGGATGGGCCGGCCGTGTTCCAGCCGGATCACGGCCTCCTGGGCCTGTTCCTTGTCCTTGAGCGCCTCGAAGGCGCCGTCGTTGAAGATGTTGCAGTTCTGGTAGATCTCCACCAGGGCGGTGCCCGGATGGTCGGCGGCCGCGCGCAGCACACCGGTGAGGTGTTTGCGGTCGGAGTCGATGGTGCGGGCCACGAAGGACGCCTCCGCGCCGATCGCCAGCGACACCGGGTTGAAGGGGGCGTCCAGCGAGCCCATCGGCGTCGACTTGGTGATCTTGCCGACCTCGGAGGTGGGGGAGTACTGGCCCTTGGTCAGCCCGTAGATCCGGTTGTTGAACAGCAGGATCTTCAGGTTCACGTTCCGGCGCAGGGCGTGGATGAGGTGGTTGCCGCCGATGGACAGCGCGTCGCCGTCGCCGGTGACCACCCACACCGACAGGTCCGGCCGGGAGGAGGCCAGGCCGGTGGCGATGGCCGGGGCGCGGCCGTGGATGGAGTGCATCCCGTAGGTGTTCATGTAGTACGGGAAGCGGGAGGAGCAGCCGATGCCGGAGACGAAGACGATGTTCTCCCTGGCCAGGCCGAGCTCGGGCATGAAGCCCTGGACGGCGGCCAGCACGGCGTAGTCGCCGCAGCCGGGGCACCAGCGGACCTCCTGGTCGGACTTGAAGTCCTTCATGGTCTGCTTGCCGTCGGCCCTGGGGACCAGGGAGAGCGCCTGGACGGCGGGCGCTCCCGTGGTGGTCTCAGCCATCGATGGCCTCCTTCAAAACGGTGGCGAGTTGCTCGGCCTTGAACGGCAGGCCGGTGACCTGCGTGAACGACTGGGCGTCGATGAGGTACTTCGCCCGCAGCAAGGTGGCCAGCTGTCCGAGGTTCATCTCGGGGACGATCACCTTGTCGTAGCGGCCCAGTACCTCGCCGAGGTTGCCGGGGAAGGGGTTGAGGTGGCGCAGGTGGGTCTGGGCGACCTGCTGCCCGGCCGCGCGCAGGCGGCGCACCGCGGCGGTGATCGGCCCGTAGGTCGAGCCCCAGCCCAGCACCAGCACCCTCGCCTCCCCGGTGGGGTCGTCGACGGCGGCGTCGGGCACCTCGATCCGGTCGATCTTGGCCTGGCGGGTGCGGACCATGAAGTCGTGGTTGGCCGGGTCGTAGGAGATGTTGCCCGTGCCGTCCTGCTTCTCGATGCCGCCGATGCGGTGCTCCAGGCCCGGCGTGCCGGGCACGGCCCAGGGGCGGGCCAGGGTGCGCGGGTCGCGCTTGTAGGGCCAGAAGACCTCGGTGCCGTCGGCGGTGGTGTGGTTCGGGCCGGAGGCGAACTGAACCCGCAGGTCGGGCAGCTCGCCGGGCTCGGGGATCCGCCACGGCTCGGAGCCGTTGGCCAGGTAGCCGTCGCTCAGCAGGAACACCGGGGTGCGGTAGGTCAGCGCGATCCGGGCCGCCTCCAGCGCCGCGGCGAAGCAGTCGCCGGGGGTGGCCGGGGCCACGACCGGCACCGGCGCCTCGCCGTTGCGCCCGTACATCGCCTGCAGCAGGTCGGCCTGCTCGGTCTTGGTCGGCAGCCCGGTGGAGGGGCCGCCGCGCTGGATGTCCACGATCAGCAGCGGCAGCTCCAGGGAGACCGCCAGCCCGATCGTCTCCGACTTCAGCGCCACCCCGGGACCGGAGGTGGTCGTCACCGCCAGCGCCCCGCCGAAGGCCGCGCCCAGCGCCGCGCCGATGCCCGCGATCTCGTCCTCGGCCTGGAAGGTGCGCACACCGAAGTTCTTGTGCCGGCTCAGCTCGTGCAGGATGTCCGAGGCCGGGGTGATCGGGTACGAGCCCAGATACAGCGGCAGGTCCGCCTGCCGGGAGGCGGCGATCAGCCCGTAGGACAGCGCCAGGTTGCCGGAGATGTTGCGGTAGGTGCCCGGCGGAAACGCCTTCGAGGCCGGGGCGACCTGGTAGGAGACGGCGAAGTCCTCGGTGGTCTCCCCGAAGTTCCACCCCGCCCGGAACGCGGCCACGTTCGCCTCGGCCACCTGCGGCTTCTTGGCGAACTTCCCGCGCAGGAAGGACTCGGTGGACTCGGTGGGCCGGTGGTACATCCAGCTCAGCAGGCCCAGCGCGAACATGTTCTTCGCCCGCTCGGCGTCCCGGCGGGCCAGGCCGGAGTCCTTCAGCGCCTCGATCGTCAGCGTCGTCAGCGGCACCGGATGCACCCGGTAGGCCTCCAGCGAGCCGTCCTCCAGCGGGCTGGCGGCGTAGCCGACCTTGGCCATCGCCCGCTTGGTGAACTCGTCGGTGTTGACGATGATCTGCGCGCCCCGCGGCAGGTCGCCGATGTTCGCCCTCAGCGCGGCCGGGTTCATCGCCACCAGCACGTCCGGCGCGTCACCGGGGGTGAGGATGTCGTGGTCGGCGAAGTGGAGCTGGAAGGACGACACCCCCGGCAGCGTCCCGGCGGGCGCCCGGATCTCGGCGGGGAAGTTGGGCAGCGTGGACAGATCGTTGCCGAACGCCGCCGTCTCCGAGGTGAACCGGTCACCCGTCAGCTGCATACCGTCACCGGAGTCACCGGCGAAACGGATGACCACCCGCTCCAGCCGCCGAACCTCCTTGGCCGGTGAGCCGGGCGAGGGCTGCTGATCGGCTGGGCTACTGACCTGGCTGGTCACTGGACTGGACCTCCCTTGAGGCGGCGGCTCGTCAGCCATCGTACGTGGGTAAGGGTGACCTTCCTGCGGTCGGTCACATGGTGGACGTTCCGGTGAGACGACACTCGGGGACGCGCGTATATTCCGGCGGTGCTCTGGAGCTCTTCTGGAGCCCCTTGCCGGGCCGCCGCCTGGCCGCGATCTACCGGACCGCGATCTGCCGGGCTGCCGGGGCTATGACCTGAGGTATGTCAGTACGGCCAGCACCCGGCGGTGGTCCTCGCCGCCCGGCGGCAGGCCCAGTTTCAGGAAGATGTTGCCGACGTGCTTCTCCACCGCTCCGTCGCTGACCACCAGCTGCCGGGCGATCGCGGAGTTCGTGCGGCCCTCGGCCATCAGGCCCAGCACCTCGCGCTCACGCGGTGTGAGCCCCGCCAGCACGTCCTGTCTGCGGCTGCGGCCGAGCAGCTGCGCGACCACCTCGGGGTCGAGCGCCGTACCGCCGCGGGCCACCCGGACCACCGCGTCCGCGAACTCGCGGACCTCGGCGACCCGGTCCTTGAGCAGATAGCCCACGCCCCGGCCGGAACCCGCCAGCAGCTCGGTGGCGTACTGCTCCTCCACGTACTGCGACAGCACCAGCACCGACAGACCCGGATGACGGGCGCGCAGCCGGACGGCCGCCCGCAGCCCCTCGTCGGTGTGCGACGGCGGCATCCGCACGTCCGCCACCACCACGTCCGGCGCCTCGCCCGCGTCGGCCAGCTCACCGACGACCTCGACCAGCGCCTCGCCGTCGCCGACACCCGCGACGACCTCGTGGCCGCGGTCTCCGAGCAGACGCGTCAGGCCCTCCCTCAGCAGCACCGAATCCTCGGCGATGACCACCCGCACCCTGTCCCCGACGTCCCCCACGGCTCCCCCTTGCTCCCCGTCCTCCGAATGCTGCGCACAGGAATCCTGTGCACAGCATCCCAGGACCGGGATCCGGCTGAGCGGGGGGCTGTGGAAAACCGGGTGTCAGCCGGCGTCGGGATCGCGCCAGGGCAGCTCGGCGGTGACGGTGGTGGGCCCGCCGGCGGGGGAGTCCACGAGAAGGAGCCCGTCGACGGAGCCCAGGCGCTCGGTGAGACCGGCCAGACCGGTGCCGCGGTCGGCGCGGGCGCCGCCGCGGCCGTCGTCGGCGACCCGGATGAGCAGACGGCCGCCGGAGCGCCGCAGATCCACCGAGGCCCGGGCGGCGCCGCTGTGCTTGCCGACGTTCTGGAGGAGCTCGGAGACGGTGAAGTAGGCGATGCCCTCGAT
>NZ_JAKMAY010000415.1:0-4058 GCF_022015835.1 Streptomyces sp. ICN903
GCGTCCGCCCCCGTCCCGCGCCCCCGCTGGTCGCGGTCGCCCACGGCTCCCGCGACCCCGGGGCGCTGCGCACCGTCACCGCACTGCTCGGCCTCGTGCGGTACCTGCGGCCCGGTCTGCGGGTGGAACTCGGGCACGTGGAGCTGAACGAGCCGCTGCTGCCGGACACCCTCGACGCGCTCCCGGCCGGCCGGGCGGTCCTCGTCCCACTGCTCCTGGGCCGCGGCCACCACGTCAAACACGACCTGCCCGAGGCCGCTGCCGCCGCCGGGCACCTGTCCGTGCGGACCGCCGCGCCGCTGGGACCGCACCCGCTGCTGGCCGAGGCACTGGCCGGGCGGCTGGCCGAGACGGGCTGGAGCGCCGCCGGCGCGGGACGCGCCGGCGGCGTGGTGCTGGCGGCGGCCGGCTCGCGCGATGCGGACTCGGCCCGGGACGCCGAACGGACGGCCGCCCTGCTCTCCGCACGCCTCGGCGGCGTCCCGGTGCTGCCCGCCTACGCCTCGGCCGCCCGGCCGACCGTGCCCGAAGCCGTGGCCGCCCTGCGCGCCCGCGGGCGCCACGATGCCGCCCTGGCCTCGTACTTCACCGCGCCGGGCCTCTTCGCCGCCCGGTGCGCGCGCGACGCCCCCGGCCTGCCGGCCGCCCCCGCGCTGGGCGCGCACCCGGCCCTGGCCCGCCTCGTCCTGCACCGCTACGACGAGGCGCTCGCCCAGGCGCGTACGGCGGCCCGCGCGCCCGTCCTCCGCCCGGTGCGGGGGCACCGGTCCGCGCCCGCTGACCGACCGCACCCGCCCGCGCCGGCCCGCGTTGTCACCCGGGGCGGCTAGCGTCGGTGTATGCGCGGCAGGTATGGCGATGCGTACGCCATGGACGACAGCACGGACAGCACGGACAGCACGGACAGCACGGTGGACGGGCCGGCGGAGCACGTCGCCGGCTACGACGGCGCGGCGCTGGAACGCTGGGTGCCCGAGCCCGACAAACGGCCCGGACGCACCGCCTTCCAGCGCGACCGGGCGCGGGTGCTGCACTCCGCCGCGCTGCGGCGGCTCGCGGGCAAGACCCAGGTCGTCACCCCCGACGCCGCCGCCGGCGCCTGGGACGCCACCCCCCGCACCCGTCTGACGCACTCGCTGGAGTGCGCCCAGGTCGGCCGGGAACTGGGCGCCGCGCTCGGCTGCGACCCGGACCTGGTGGAGACCGCCTGCCTCGCCCACGACCTGGGTCACCCGCCCTTCGGGCACAACGGTGAGCGCGTACTGGACGAGATCGCCGAGCCCTGCGGCGGCTTCGAGGGCAACGCGCAGTCGCTGCGGCTGCTGTCGCGGCTGGAGCCGAAACGGTTCGTCGGACCGGCGGAAGGAGACGACGGCCCCCCGGCCTGCGTCGGCCTCAACCTCACCCGCGCCGCGCTGGACGCCGCCACCAAGTACCCCTGGCCGCGCGGCGGCCACCCCGCCGACCCCGCGTCGCGGAAGTTCGGCGTCTACGAGGACGACCTGCCGGTCTTCGAGTGGTTCCGGCGAGGCGCCCCCGAACACGGGCAGTGCTTCGAGGCGCAGGTCATGGACTGGTCCGACGACGTGGCCTACTCCGTCCACGACGTCGAGGACGGCCTCCACGCCGGCCACCTCGACCCCAACCTGCTGCTGGCCGACCCCGAGCGCCGCGAGGTCTTCGCCGTCGCCGCCGCACGCTACGCGCCGTCCGGCACCGAGGAGGCCGAACTCGCCGAGGCCCTGGACCGGCTGCTGGGCCAGGAGTGGTGGCCGCACGGCTACGACGGCACGGCCGTCGCCCAGGCCCGGCTGAAGGACGCCACCAGCCAGCTCATCGGACGGTTCTGCCTGGCCGCCGAGGGCGCGACCCGGGCGGCGTACGGCTCGGGCCGCCTGACCCGCTACGGCGCCCGCCTGGTGGTCCCGCGCGCCGCGCGCCTGGAGTGCGACGTGCTCAAGGCCGTCGCCGACCGGTACGTCATGCAGCGCCCCGACCAGGAGCGGCTGCGCGGCGAACAGCGCGACATCCTGGCCGGACTGGCCGAAGCCCTGACCGCCCGCGCCCCGGACGGCCTGGACCCGCAGTTCCGCGCCCTGTTCTCGCAGGCCGGCGACGACCGGGCCCGGCTGCGCGTGATCGTCGACCAGATCGCCTCCCTCACCGACGCCTCCGCCCGCCGCCTCCACGCCCGCCTCACGGGCCCGGCGGCGTGACGGCGGCATGACGGCACGGGCCGGCCGCCCCGGCGCCAAGGGCGCGAGCACCGATCACACATGCGTATGAACGGGTCGTCTTCGCGTTCCGGCGACCCGGCCCCCTCTGTATGGTCGGCGGTATGGCGACGAAGAAGTACACCGTGACCCTGCCGGAGGAGCTGGCCGAGGCCATCCGGGCCGAGGTCGGCCCCGGCGGCTTCAGCCGCTACGTCACGCACGCCATAGAGCGTCAGCGTGAGCAGGACCGGCTGGGCGAACTCGTCGACTGGCTGGAGGAGGAGTACGGTCCGGTCACCGAGGCGGAGATGGCCGAGGCCGAGGCCGAGCGCCGGGAGATCGAGCGCATGCACACCGAGCTCGCCCGTGCCCGGCGGGCGGAGGCGGAGACGCCCGCGCCCGAGCAGCACCGGGAGGCCGCGTGACCGGGGGCGGGACGGTCTACCTGCTCGACAGCGAGGGTCTGTCCCGGACAGTGCGGGGAACCCCGGACATGAAGCGGCGCCTCAAGGCGGCCAGGGCGTCCGGCACCCGCGTCATGACCGCCTCGATGACCCTCATCGAGGCATACGACCCGACGCGCTACCTCCCCGCCTGGCAGTGGGCGCTGTCCCGCCTCCATGTGGAGCCGGTGACCGAGGAGGTCGCCCGGGACGCGACCGGCCTCCTGAAGGAGGCCGGGCCGCACGGTCACAAGTACGCCATCGACGCGGCCCTGGCGGCCGTCGCCCTGCGGCAGCCCGGCGCCGTCACCGTCTTCACCTCCGACGAGGACGACATGCGCAAGCTGTGCGGCGACCGCGTGGTGGTCGCAGGGCTCTGACCGCCCGCCCCGGAGCGTGGTAGGAAGACCGGATGAGCCGCTTGCCCGTCCACGGCCCCGAGGGCCCCATCCGCGCCGTGACGGCCCCGCAGGGGCCGCCCGCCGCCGTACGGGCCGTGCTCTTCGACTTCTCCGGCACGCTGTTCCAGATCGGCCCGTACGCGGACCGCATACGGGCGGCGCTGGCGCGCCCGGTGGGCGAGGCGGAGATGGAGGCCCTGCTGGGCGGGCTCGAAGCCGGTCTGTCGGACCCGGCGGTGGCCGGGGCCCAGCGCGCCCGGGACGTGTCGGCCCGGGCCCACCGGCACGCCTTCACCACCTGGTACGCCTCCGTCCCGGAACTGGCGCCGGTGGCCGGGGAACTCTACGAGCAGTTGCGGACTCCCGAGCACTGGGTGCCGTACGCGGACAGCACGGCCGTACTGACCCGGCTGGCCGCCGCGGGCGTGGCCCTGGGCGTGGTCAGCGACGTCGGGTGGGATCTGCGCGCCACCTTCGCACACCACCGGCTGGACGGCTGGTTCTCCTCCTGGACGCACTCCTTCGAGCACGGCACGGAGAAGCCCGATCCCCGGCTGTTCCTGCACGCCTGCCGGGAGTTGGGCGCCGGTCCGGCCGAGACCCTGATGGTGGGGGACCACCCGGCCAAGGACGGCGGGGCGGCCGGCGCGGGACTGCGCTCCTACGTGCTGCCGGCCGGTGCCGCCCCGGGACAGGTCCGGGGGCTGGACGCGGTTCTCCGGCTGGCCGGGATCGGCGACGGGTAGCCCCCGCTCGTACGGCGGGCTCGCCGGGCGGACGGCGGCCTCTGTCCGGCCGCCGTCCGCCCGTCCGCGTAGATGGCGGGGAGGCGCGGTTCAGCAGGGGCCCAGGTCCCGCCAGACCCCGGAGACGCCCGGTTCCTCGCCGCGCGTCCACCAGGCGGCCCGCCAGGCGTGGCCGCGGTGGGTGACGGTCCGGCCGCCGGTGTAGGCGGTGGAGCGGTCCCAGGCGGGGGAGGAGGCGCACTCGGCGGGCGG